>DAHUZD010000253.1 GCA_027306745.1 Acidobacteriaceae bacterium | reverse complement strand
CACTCCATACGCCTGGCTCAGGGGAACCCGCAGCGACTTCGCCACAAAGCGGATCGAGGGCTCATCCAGGTAGCCAAACGACGACTGCACCGTGTGCAGCGTCTCAATCAGCGCGTTGCGCGAGTAGCCATGCTTGCGCATCGTGCCCTGCACAATCCTCCAGCGCTTGTCCTCCGACGGCAACGGCGGACGGGTCATGGTGACCATCTCCATCCCTCCTTGCCTCGGATTCTCAGCGATACAGGGGTACAGCGATGTGCTCACCGTCACAGGCTTGGCCCATGCAGATTCCGCAATTTGCGTGTGTTGCAGCACAGATACGCGCCCCATCCCGGCGGCCAAGGCTTTGCCGGACGCAGGATGAGCGTTGCTGGTATTCAGGATTGGAGACTCTTCGTTGGCGGCTACTTCTTGAATAATTTACGCGAGATGTCCGGCCAGAACTCAACAAAGAGCGTGCCGATGTCCCCCTCGACCGTCACAATGGCTGCGCCCTGCACGGTGAGGTCGAAACCTCGATCCTCGGGCGGATAGTAGAGGTTGGAGATGCCTCCAGCGGCAAGATTGCCCAGGACGTTGGCGTAGTTCGGCCCCCAGTTTCCATTGTCGTTTTTGGTGATGACGGCCGTGGAAAGCGCATAGAGCGCCCGCTTCATAAATCCGCCGGTGCCTTTGCGGTAATACCGCGGGTCTTCGCGCAGCAGAATAGGAAAGACAGCATTGCCAAGGATCGCGCCATCGAAACTATCGGCATAGGCGGCTCCAAATCGCTTGGCGTATCCCGCTGTGCCTTGGCCATATTCGTCAAAATTGTCCGTAGCCTGGCCGTAGCCAGCCACGACTCCGGCAGCGCCAAAGGTGAAGGGATCCAATGCGCCCTTGAAAGCCAGCCGGAATTTTTGTTTCGGCGTCAGCGGAGCTGCATTCGCAATGTACGACGTGTTGAAATTGGGAACGATGCCCAGTATGCGTTGGTGCTCCTGTTGTTTGAGTTGCTGCTCAGCCAAATCATGCGGGGAGAGCACGGGCGGAGCAGGTGCGGCTGCCGGAGTCTGCGCTGCGGGCGGCTTTGCAGTGGACGCCGTTGGCTCCACAGGTGCAGGCGTAACGGGTGCGGGCGCGGTTTGAGGCGCAGGAGTGGACGCGGGCGTGGATGCGGACGCGCTACGGCTTTGCGCCGCGGGAGATGGAGCCTGGGCTAGGCCTGCAATCGGCAGCGCGACAAACACAGCCGACAGGACGGAGAGACACACCGGTTGGGAGCAACGCACAAGGCAGAGATATAAGCACTTTCTTTCGGGGTACCCCTACAGACGCGAATTCGCCGGAAAAGTTGCAGAATTCTGCCCGGCCCGCCCGGTCGACGTCAGACAACCTCCGCGTCGGCCTCACCATGCACCTCTCGCTCGCCAGTGCAGCGGTCCGTGCGCTACACTGGATGCGTTCGGGTTTGCATACCAAATCCGCCCATTCGGCCTCATGCCGCAGAGAAAAATTTCCAACATTTGCAAGGAGTTCGTTCCCTATGGCGATTCCCGCCACCCAGATGCGTCCGGGCATGATTATCAAGCACAACAATGAGCTGCACGCCGTCTTCAGCGTGGAGCATCGCACCCCCGGCAACCTGCGCGCCTTCATCCAGGCCAAGCTGCGCAACCTGCGCACCGGTGCCATGTTTGAGCACCGCTTCCGCTCGCCCGATCCCATTGATCGCGTCATCGTCGACGAAGTGCCGATGGAATTCCTCTACGCCGACGGCGACGACTACTACTTTATGAACACGGAGAACTACGAGCAGACCCACCTGAAACGCTCTACGCTGGGCGATGCTGTGGAGTATCTAATCGCCAATTTGCAGATCAAAGTCTCCTTTTTTGATGGCGTGGCCGTGGGAATCGAACTGCCACAGACCGTGGAGATGACCGTCGTCGAAACGGAGCCGGGCTTGAAGTCGGCCACGGCCTCCTCCGTCACCAAACCCGCCAAGCTGGAAACGGGCCTCGTCGTGCAAGTGCCGCCCTTCATCAATGAAGGCGAAAAGATCCGCATCGACACCGCCGAAGGCGCGTACCTTTCTCGCGCATAGGCCAGGCAAACACCACCCACAAGGCGCGGCTTCGGCTGCGCCTTTGTTTTTCTGGAACCAATCTCCACCCCCAGCCGTACATTCCCTCATGATCCCATTCCTGTTCGTAAGGATCGTCGGCTACGCCTGGATGACGTTGGGGCTGGTCTATCTGCTGGGCGTGGTGCGCACCAAGAGCACCGTGCAGCGGCAAAGCTCCGGCTCGCGGCGCCTGCAATTGGGACTGACCATCCTTGCCTACTTCCTCCTATTTTCTCGGCTGCCGTTCGACGGTCTGTTCAATCTTCGGCTGATCCCGTTGCACCACGCGCTGCTGGTTCTGGGCGCGGCGCTCACCGTTGCGGGCTGTCTGCTGGCCATTTGGGCGCGCGTTATGCTCGGCAGCAATTGGAGCATGAACGTCACACTCAAGCAGCAGCACACGTTGATGACACGTGGGCCGTATGCTTATGTGCGTCATCCCATCTACACCGGGCTTCTGCTGGCCGCACTGGGAACGGCGATCGTCTACGGCGCTGCGCATTGCTTCCTCGGCGTGGCAGTGATGTTCTGCGGTTTCTGGCTCAAGCTGCACACAGAGGAGGAATTCATGCTGCAACAATTTGGCGAGCAGTACGTTGCCTACCGGCAGCGCGTCAAAGCCCTCATTCCCCGACTGCTGTAGCGCTCTTCGCCCTGCGACGGTTGCCTTTTTCATCGGCCATCTGCGACACTGCGAGTGCTTCATTGTGCTTTGCCATGCTGGTGCGCCGTTATGTCGTTCAAGGTCGAGTTCAGGGGGTGGGCTTCCGCTGGTATGTGCTGCGGGAGGCCGCGGAACTGGGACTGCACGGCTGGGTGCGCAACACCCTGGACGGTCGCGTGGAGACGCTGGCCGCAGGCACAGAGCAACAGCACGAAGCCCTGCACGCAAGGTTGCAGCGCGGCTCGCGCGGCTCGCGCGTGGACGCAATCACCGTACTGGACGAACCGGAAACCGCAGCCGCTGCGCTGCAAGAATTTCAGATTGAAGGAGCCTGGTAAATGCCCACACCCAAAGTCGCACTCGACTGCGAACCGCTCAAGAAGCTCGTCCGCACCGTGCCGGATTTCCCCAAGCCGGGCATCCTCTTCTACGACATCACCACGCTACTCAAAGACAAGATCGGCTTTGCCACACTCATCGACGCCATGGCCGCGCATTACTTTGACCGCGACATTGACCTCGTGCTCGGCATTGAAGCGCGCGGCTTCATCTTTGGCCCGGCCCTGGCCTATCGACTGAACGCGGGCTTTGTGCCCGTGCGCAAGCCCAAAAAGCTGCCCGCCAAAACGGCGCGCGTCACCTATGACCTGGAATACGGCACCGACTCGTTGGAGATTCACCTGGACGCGATTGAGTCGGGCCAGCGCGTGGTGATCGTGGACGACCTGCTGGCCACCGGCGGCACCATGGAGGCGACCGTCAAGCTGGTGCGCCAGTTGGGCGGAGAAATCGCAGGCCTGGCCTTCGCCGTGGAACTGGACTTCCTCAAGGGCCGCGAGCGCTTCGACGGCCTCGACGTCTTCAGCCTGCTCCACTACGACGAATAACTTCACAGAGCCAATGGCGCATACTAGAAGCAGATGCCTTTTCGCTCTGGTTTTGTCTCCATCATCGGCCGGCCCAATGCCGGCAAGTCTACACTGCTGAATGCGCTCATTGGCGAGAAGATCGCCATCGTCACGCGCAAGCCGCAAACCACGCGCAACCGCATCCACGGCGTGTTGGAGGTTGCCCCGAAAAAAGGCAAGCATCCGGCGGCGCAGATCGTCTTTGTGGATACGCCCGGCGTGCATGCACCTTCCACCCTGCTCGACAAGCGCATGTTGCAAGAGGTGCATGACGCGCTCAGCTCGCGCGATGTGGTGCTACATGTGGTCGACGCCACGCGTACGCTGCGCGCACCATCCCCGGACAAGCCCGCTGCGCAGGCCCCGGGCGCGATCACGCCAGAGGATGAGGACGCCTACATTCTCAGCCTGATCCGCACGCTGGACTGCCCCGTCTTTTTGGTGCTGAACAAAATCGACGCCATCGAAAAAGAAACGCTGCTGCCGCTGATCGCGCACTGGAGCGCCCTGCACGCCTACACGGAGATTCTGCCCGTCTCTGCGCGCAAGCAGGACGGACTGGAAAAGCTGACCGCCAAGCTGGTTGAGCATCTGCCTGAAGGCCAGCGCTACTACCCCAAGGATCAGTTCACCGATCAGCCGGAGCGCTTTCTTGTCGCCGAATTGATCCGCGAAAAGATTCTGCAATTCACCGGCGAAGAGGTTCCCTACGCCAGCGCTGTGGTGATCGAGCGGTTTGAAGAGCCATCCGCCCCCGCTGGAAAAAAGCCCGGTGCCAAGCCGCCACTGACGCGCATCTCTGCGGCGATTCACTGCGAGCGCACCGGACAGAAAGCCATTCTGATCGGCAAGGGCGGCGCGATGCTCAAACAGATCGGCGCAGCCGCGCGCGTGGAGATTGAGCGTCTGGTGGGCACGCGCGTCTATCTGGAACTCTTCATCAAGGTCGCCGCGGACTGGCGCAGCTCCGGCCCATTCCTGGATGCGCTCGACTGGAAAAAGCAGTTGGAAGATTTAGGCTCGCGGCAAAAAGAGTAGCGCTGCCGAGACCGCAGTTGTTACGCCTGCGCATCGCGCCCTGCGATGCCGAGCGTCTTCATCTTGCGGTACAAGTGGCTGCGCTCCAGGCCCAGGGCTTCTGCGGCGCGGCTCACATTGCCGTGGCATTCTTCGAGCTTGCGCAATATGTAATCACGCTCGTAGGCCTCCCGCGCCGATTGCAACGAGGGAAACTCCGCACTGCGCGCCGCGCCTGCATTACGGTACACCAGCACCGGCAGATGCTTGCGCTCCAAACGTGTGCTCTGCGGATTCAAAATCAACATTCGCTCCACAATGTTCTTCAACTCGCGCACGTTGCCCGGCCAGTGGTACTGCTGCAAGGCGCTCAGCGCTTCGTCGGTGATCTCCACGCGCGGGCGTCCATATTGCCGACCAAACTCGCGCATCAGCTCGCGCACCAGCAGCGGAATGTCTTCTTTGCGCTCCCGCAACGGCGGCACAAAAAATGGAATAACGTTCAGCCGATAGAAAAAATCCTCGCGGAAATTTCCCTTGGCGATCTCCTCTTCCAGATTTTTGTTGGTCGCTGCGATCACGCGCACATCCACGCGCACCGGATGAGCCGCGCCCACCGGCGTAAACTCCTGCTCGTCGAGCGCGCGCAGCACCTTGGCCTGCGTCTTCAGGCTCATGTCGCCGACTTCATCCAGAAACAGCGTGCCGCCGTGCGCGCGTTCAAAAGTGCCACGCTTGTCGCTCTGCGCCGCGCCGCGCCGGGAGCCGAACAGCTCCGCCTCAATGTAATCCTCTGGAATCGCCGCGCAGTTCAGCTCCACAAAAACATGATCCTTGCGCAGGCTTTCGCTGTGAATGGTGCGCGCGATTAATTCTTTTCCAGTGCCGGATTCTCCGTAGATGAGCACGCGGCCATTCGTCGGAGCCATCAGGCGAATCTGCTGGCGCAGCGCCTTGACGGGCACGCTTTCTCCTGTGATGGTGCCGCGCGTGAATGCCTGCCGCTGGAACTCCTGGTTCTCCAGGCGCAGCCGCCGCGTCTCCGTCGCGTTCTTCACCACGATCAGCGTGCGCTCCAGCGTCAGCGGCTTTTCCAGAAAGTCGAATGCGCCTAGCTTGGTAGCACGCACAGCGGTTTCGATCGAAGCGTGCCCGGAGATAACAATCACCTCCGGTCCGGCGGCGGGGTCGGCCTTGCGAATCTCTTCCAGCGCTTCCAGTCCATCGCGGTCCGGCAGCCAGATGTCGAGCAAGACCGCGTCATAAACCGCATCGTGCACCAGCGTGACCGCTTCAGCCGCGGTGGAGGCCGTCGTGACGGTATAACCCTCCTCGGCCAGAATCGCTTGCAGCGTGGCGCGGATGTCCGCCTCATCATCGACAACCAGAATATGATTCACCGCGCCGCTCCTCCGTTTTCGCTTTGCAACATTGCACCAGAATGGACTGGCTCCGCAAAGGGCAGTTCCACAATAAAGCGCGCACCCGCGGGCTGGTTTGCCTCGGCACGAATGCTGCCATGGTGTTCTTGCACGATCTTGGCCGCAATCGCCAGACCCAAGCCGGTGCCGCGCCTGCGTGTGGAGAAAAATGGCAGAAATAGTCGCTCGCGCATCTCTTCCGTCAAGCCATGGCCCGTATCGGCGACGACGATTTCCGCCATGGTCTGCGTCTCATTCCATCCCGTGCGCACCGTTAACACCCGCACCAGACTGGAGCGCATGGCCTCCGCCGCATTGTCGATCAAATTCGTCAAGGCCCGCTGGATCGCCTCTGGATCCGCCATTACCCAAGGTAGTTCCGGCTCCAGGTGTAGCACAATCTCAATGCCTTCCAGTCGGCCAGAAAACATCTTCAACGTTGCATCAATCGCGGCATTCAAGGCGATGGATTGCGGCTGCGCCGCCGGAAAATCCGCCAGCGCGGAGAACTGGCCCACCAGCAGACGCAGCGTTTCTACGCTGGCGCGGATGACCTGCATGGCATCATCAATCCGCTGCCGCGTTTCTGCGGGAATCTCCTGGCCGGCGCGTTCCAACTGGCGCTGCGTGCGTTCAGCAGAAAGCGCGATGGGCGTCAGCGGATTTTTAATTTCATGCGCCACGCGCTGCGCCACTTCCTTCCACGCCATTTGTTTCTGCACCAGTAGCAGGTCGGTCACGTTGTCGAGCACGATCAAATATCCGCGACCGCCGGGGGTGTGCAGCGGAGCCGCAGTCAGCGCCAGATGCGCCGCAGCTTGATCCTGTCCCGTTTCGATTTCCGTGGTGGATGCGGCCAGGCGCAAACTGCGCCGCAGCGTGTGCTGAATCTCCTCGCTTGCCTCTGTGGGAAAGAGCGACAGCAGTGACCGCCCCTCAAAGGTCTGCACACCCTGCGGATCCAGCATCTCGCAAAAGGCGCGGTTGGTTTGCAGAATGCGCGATTCCGCGTCCAGTACGGCCACGCCGCTGGGGATGGTCTCCAGCACCGTCTCCAACTCTTTGCGCCGTGCGTCGAGCGCGGCGTTGGCCACAGAAAGTTGGCGCGTGGACGACTCCAGTTGTGCGCGGCTGCTCTCCAAGTCCGCCGCCATGTGGTTAAAGGAGCGCACCAGTTCGCCCAGTTCTCCTGCAGCGGCAATATCGGCGCGATGTGTGTAATCGCCGCTGGCAATCGTATCCATTGAATCGGCCAGCATCTCCACAGGGCGCGTCACCTGTTTGGAGAGGAACAGGGCCAGCCAGCTTCCAATAAAGAATGTCAGCGCAGCCAGCAACAGCAGCATCATCAGATAGGTAAAACGAATCCTGTGGCGTGCGTGATACAGCGCCCAATACGTTTCGGTGCTGGCACGAATGCTGCGAATGGCGCTGCCCATCTCCTGCGTCAGCGGCAGCCCAACCACCACCACTTCTCCATTGGCCGTGGAGGCGGATCCCAACGCGTACTCTGCTGCGCCAATGCGCAGGATCGGCTCATCGGGACGCTCTGCCGCCAGCAAGATGGTTTCTGAAATCGGCCGACTCGCAGGAACGGTCTCCAGCGCCCCAGATGCAACCCAAGAGTCAATCGCAATGTCATCGGCCGTTGCACCCGGAGCCGTTGGCACCTGATACGCGCTCACCAATTCACCATCGCGATAGAACACGGCGAAGCCGCCCTGCAACGTAATTTTGTGCTGGTGCATCTGCGCTAGAATGGCCTGCGCGTCATCGCCATCGCGCACGGCTGGAGCAATGGCCAACGATTCTGCCTCTGCGCGTGCGTTTTCCTCCGCATAACGGGCCATCTCCACGGAGACCTGCGTTAGGCGTTCGCGCAGCAACACCCCGGGCTGCGAGAACCAGCGGTCAATGGAGCGGTTCATCAATAGAAAATTGAAGAAGACCATGAAGCTGGCCGGTATCAGCGAGAGCAGCAGCGCACCGGCCAACATGCGCGTACGCAAGCGCGAACCCAACACGCGGCTCTGGCCATCTGCGTACAGCTTCAATATATTGCGGGCCAGCAGAACCAGCAGCAGCAGAAACAGCAGAAAGCTGAGCGCTGAGATGGAGGTGAAGATGAGGATCGACACGGTGCTGCGCGGCGCGACTGACTTCAGATTGAAGGCATTCTGCGTGATAAGAAACAGCAGCGCCAGAAGTGCGAGTGCGCCCAGACTCCAAGCTGCCGACCTGCGTTGCGTCTGGTCTTGGTCTGGCACGGAAACGGCCTCCTGGTGCGGCAGTGCTGCCGGGAATCTGCTGCCCATTATAGGAGTTTGCCGCGTCCGGCACCGGCCTTGTGCATTTCCTCACGCTGCATCCCTATAATGCCAACAGCCGCACCTGCGGCTTGCGTACAGACTGTTTCCAAAGGAATACACGATGAATCGTATCCGTAAAATCGCCGTTGCAGGTCTCCCCTCGGCTCTGGCGGCCATGCTGTTGCTCGGCACCGGTTGCAGCAAAAAACCCACGGACGCACAGATCACCGCGCAGGTGCAAAGTGCCTTGTCCTCCGACGCAGCTCTGCAAGGTCAGCCCATCACCGTTAGTGTCAACAACGGAGCGGTCACGCTCTCTGGCGCAGTCAATGGCCCCGGATCACGCGAACTGGCCTCGAATGATGCAGCGCATGTGGCTGGCGTCAGCACGGTCATCAACAATCTGACCACGCAGACTGCGGGCACCTCATCTTTACAGACCGCTGGCCCAGCGCAATCGGGCTATGCGGGCAGCACGCCTGCGCCGAATACGCCCAGCTACTCCACGCAGCCGCCCCCGCAACAACCCACCACCATCCCCGCTGGAACACGCATCCGCGTACAACTGGGCCAGACGTTGAGCACCCAGGACAGTCAGATCGGCGAAACCTTTAGCGCGACGGTTGCCGACCCCGTTGTCGTCAACGGACAAACCGTGATTCCGGCGGGCACATCCGCCAGCGGGACGGTGACAGACGTCAAGAAACTTGGCCACTTCATGGGCAATGCACTCCTAGCCGTACGACTGGACAGCATCAGCGCCAATGGAGCCACGTACCCCGTGCGCACCAGCACCGTAGAACGGTTTGAAAAGGGCAAGGGAAAGCGCACGGCTTTGATGACCGGCGGCGGTGCTGGCGTGGGCGCGTTGCTCGGCGGCCTGTTTGGCGGCGGCAAAGGCGCGCTCATCGGCGGTGCGATTGGCGCAGGTGCAGGTGGAACCGGCAGCGCATTTACCGGCAACAAAGATTTGGTGCTGCCTGCCGAAAGTCTGCTGACCTTCCGCTTGGAAAACGATGTGACCGTGCAGCCGTAGTGCTGGCCACGCGAGCAAAACAAGCCAACTTCCTCAGAGTCACACCGTCATTCTGAGAAGCGTAGCGACGAAGAATCCAGAGAATGCAAGATGCAATCCCGCATAGAAATTCTCTGGATTCTTCGCTTCCGATGGTCGCTCAGAATGACACATCCGCTATTCATAGCGAATCAGCCAGCCAGCAACTCGGCCACAGGCCGCCAAGGTTTGCCTTGCGACTCGGCCACGGGTTTGCAGGTCAGCGTGCCCTCGTACGTGTTCACCCCCTGGCTCAATCCAGCATCCGATTGAATCGCCGCACGTGGTCCGTGTTCGGCCAGCTTCATCACATAGGCAAAGGTCGCATTCGTTAGCGCCAGCGTGGAGGTATTCGGCACGGCCGCAGGCATATTCGTCACGCAGTCATGCACCACGCCATCGACCACATACGCCGGATCGCTGTGCGTGGTGGGCCGTGCGGTTTCGATGCAGCCTCCCTGATCGATGGCCACATCGACCACCACCGCGCCGCGCTTCATCTTGGCGATCATCGCGCGGGTGACGATCCTCGGCGCAGCCGCGCCGGGCACAAGAACACCGCCAATCACCAGATCCGCCTGTTGCACTGCGCGCGCAATGTTGTAGGCATTCGAGGCCAGTGTGGAGATGCGGCCATGGAAGACATCATCCAGTTCGCGCAGCCGGTTGAGATTCTTGTCCACCAGCGTCACCTTCGCGCCCATGCCCAGCGCCACGCGCGCCGCGTTCGTGCCCACGATGCCGCCGCCAATCACGCAGACATGCGCCGGTGGCACGCCCGGCACGCCTCCCAGCAGGATGCCGCGGCCCCCGCGTTCACGCTCCAGATACGTCGCACCCACCTGCACAGACATGCGTCCGGCCACCTCGGACATGGGCGTCAACAGCGGCAGCGCGCCATGTTGGTCGCGGATCGTCTCATACGCAATGGCTGTTACTTTTTTTGCCAGCAGCTTTTCCGTCAGCGCCGTCGCCGGAGCCAGATGCAGATAGGTGAAAAGCATCAATCCTTCCCGGAAAAATCCATACTCCTTTTCGACCGGCTCCTTCACCTTGACGACCATCTCCGCCAGTCCCCAAACGTGGTGCGCCGAGCCGACAATCTCCGCGCCCGCCGCCTGATATTCGTCATCAGTAAAGGCCGACTCTTCGCCCGCCTTGGTTTCAACCAGCAC
>DAHUZD010000243.1 GCA_027306745.1 Acidobacteriaceae bacterium | reverse complement strand
AAGAATCAAAATGCTGGAGTGCAGGTACGCCGAAGGTCCCAGGCCCAGCATAGTCGCGCTGATGACGCCGCCGCCCAAAATGCCAACAGTGTCGGCAACGATCGTTAGAAAAAAGAGCATCACGACTGTGGCTACTATGCGCGGTGTAACCAGTTTTTTGATTGGGTCTGTACCCAGAGCGCGCATGGCGTCTATCTGCTCGGTGACCTGCATGGAGCCAAGCTCACTGGCCATTCCGGATGCGTTGCGCCCGGAAACCATTAGCCCGGTCAGTACCGGGCCAAGTTCGCGGATCATCGACAGGCTGACCAATTCTCCTGTAATGCTTTTTGCGCCGAACTGGGAAAGTGTATAGGCCGATTGCAACGCCAGCACCGCGCCGGTGAAAAATCCAGTCAGAATCACGATGGGCAACGAGCCGACACCAATTAAATCGGCCTGGGAAAAAATGTCGGCGACGTACAGCGGACGGCGGAAGAGATTGCCACTGCCCGCGGCAGAGAGCAGCGCATACTCCTGCACGCGGAGAATTTTTTCTTTCAGAAACTCCACCGGCTCCAGTTCCATATCCGCATTATGGCATTCGCGGGGAGATTCTGCCGCATTATTCCTTGCTGCGTTTGCGAATTTCCACATTCAGCCGCTTAATTTTCTGGTTGAGCGTGGAGAGCGGAATGCGAAAATGCTCGGCGGCTTCAGTCTGGTTCCAGTTGCAGCGCTCCAGGCGGTCAGTGATGATGCGCCGTTCCACCTCTTCCAGAATTTCAAAGAGCGAGGAGTTTGGGTTGTGCTCCAGAATGCTTGTGGTGTAACCCGTACCGGTCACGTGGCTGGGCAACAGGTCCGTGCCAATCACCGGCCCCGTGGAAAGAACAACGCAGCGCTCGATCACGTTTTCCAATTCGCGCACATTGCCCGGCCAGTCATAGTCGACCAGCGTGCGCAGTGTGTCTGGATGCAGCGTGCGCAATGGCAGGCCATTCTCTTCGCTGAAGCGCTTCAAAAAATGCGCCGTCAGCAGGGGAATATCCTCGCGTCGGCTGCGCAGTGCAGGCAGGTCGACGGTGATGACGTTCAGCCGGTAGTAAAGATCATCGCGGAAACGGCCTTCGCGGACAGCTTGACGCAAATCCACGTTGGTAGCTGCGATGATGCGCACATCCACCTGAATCTCTTGCGTGCCGCCCACCTGCATAAAGCGGCGGTCTTGCAGTACACGCAGCAGCTTGGCTTGCATGTCCAGGCTCATCGTGCCGATTTCGTCAAGAAAAAGCGTGCCGCTGTTGGCCGCTTCGAAGAGTCCTTTTTTGGTTGCAATCGCCGAGGTGAACGCGCCCTTGACGTGGCCGAAGAGCGTGGATTCGAGCAGGTCGGTTGGAATCGCGCCAGTGTTGACGGGAACAAAAGGCTTGTCGCGCCGCGGCGAGTGTGCGTGCACGGCCTTGGCGATCAGCTCTTTGCCCGTGCCGCTCTCGCCCTGAATCATGACCGTGGAGCGGCTGGGAGCGGCCTGGCCCACAAGATCAAAAACGGCCAGCATGGCTTCGCTTTTGCCAATAATGTTGGCAAAGTTGTAGCGCTGTTTCAGCGCGCGCTTCAGGTGCAGGTTTTCCTGCTCGGTGTGATAGCGCGAGATGGACGCGCGAATGTCCACCAGCAGCTTTTCATTGTCCCAGGGCTTCTGCGTAAAGTTGTTCGCGCCGGCACGAATGGCCTCGACCACATTTTGCACTGTGCCGTAGGCGGTGATCATGATGACCGGCAGTTGCGCCTGCCGCTCACGGATGGCGCGCAGAATCTCCAAACCGCTTTGTCCGGGCAGGGCCAGGTCAAGCAGCACCAGATCGTAGATGCCATCGTCGAGCTTGCGCAAACCTTGCTCACCGTCATCCGCAGTGGCGACATCAAAGCCTTCCAGATCGAGCAGCACCTCCAGTGATTCGCGGATCATGGCCTCATCGTCAATGATGAGAATGCGCGAGCGGATTTGCGGGGTGGTCTGCTCCTGGACTTTTTCTTGCGGCGAAGCTGTTTCAGGCATGCACGGCCTTCCTTAACACTGGGAACTCCAGATGAAATGTGGTGCCGTGGCCCAACTCACTTTCCACGTGAATTTTTCCGGCGTGTTCTTGAATAATGCCATAGCTGACAGCCAGGCCGAGTCCTGTGCCGCGGCGCTGGCCCTCCCGCACTGTGGACTTGGTGGTGAAAAATGGATCGTAGATGCGGCGCAGATTTTCCTGCGCAATGCCAGAGCCGCTGTCAGAGATGACGA
>DAHUZD010000048.1 GCA_027306745.1 Acidobacteriaceae bacterium | reverse complement strand
CGGGCCTGCGGATCAGCCTCCATTATCCGAGCTGACGGTGATTGATGCAGCGCAGCAAACGATTGCCGCGCGCGTGGATATTCCCGGCGTGATCCAGATGCGCGCGATTGCCGAGATGCCAGCCAGCGCAGGCGGAGCCTTGCTGGTTCCGTTCATGCGCCCGAAAAATCTGAATCCACTGGTGCAGATTCATCAGGGTTGGTATTTGACGCATGGCCTGGCCGTCATTGAGCCGCCGCACGCTGGCGCGAGAGTCTCGCAGAAATTCCGGGTGACGGAGCTGTTGCTGGATGGACTCAATCAATCGTATGCAGATGGATTTGGGGTTGCCGGTAGCCCCGATGGCCGCTGGGCGCTGGTGACGGCTTCGGGTGCCGATGTGGTTTCTGTCATTAACATCGCAAAACTGAATGCGATTGTGCGCGCGGCTCCTGCTGCTCGATTTGAATTGACGGCAGACCGGCTCGATCTCTCCAGCCAGTTTGTTGCACAGCGTTTGCAGACTGGAAAAAATCCAACAGCTGTGGCGATTGCTCCGGATGGAAAGACGGCTTACATTGCCAACCGCATGGACGACACGGTGAGCGTGCTGAATCTTGGCTCCATGCAGATGGAAGCGCCAATTGACTTGGGCGGACCGAAGAGCATTACGCGCTTGCGGCATGGAGCGCAGCTTTTCTACAGTGCGCGCTATTGCCAGCAGGGACAGATGGCCTGCGCAACCTGCCATCCACACGGCGGATTGTCGGATGGCCTGGCGTGGAGCCTGGAGACGCCGCAACTGGGCCGCGACGTGGTGGAGAACAAGACGCTATTTGGCATCGATGGCACAGCGCCCTTCAAGTGGAATGGAAAAAATCCAAACCTGGAAACGCAGGATGGTCCGCGCACTGCGGCCTACATTTTCCGCTCGCAAGGTTTCAACAAGGGTGAAGTGGAAGATTTGGCAGGCTTCATTCTCTCTCTGCGTTTGCCTCCGGCGCCGCACCGACCGAAAAACGGGCAGCTCGCGGAAGCGCAAGCGCGCGGCCGGGCCATTTTCTATCGCACGCGCATGAACACCGGAGCGTTGATCCCTCCACAGAAACGTTGCTATTTTTGCCATTCGCCGTACACGCATTACACCTCACGCGTGTTGATGAATGTGGGTAAATCCACGCCGTATGACACGATTCAAGCCTTCGATGTGCCGCAACTGGAGGGCGTCGTCATGAAGCCACCCTATCTGCACAACGGCGAGGCGCAGAGTCTGGAAGAAATTTGGACACTATTCAATCCGCATGACGAACACGGCGTGACCTCCGACATGGACAAGGTGCAATTGAACGACCTGATTGAGTATCTGAAAACGATGTAGTGGTGGTTGCAAGAAAAGGTGGCAAAGATGGATGCGCACGAGACAGCAATGAAGAGAAGATGTGAAAAGAAAATCCATGCAGCGCGGGAGATTGTGCGCGTGTTTCTATGCGCCGGTTTGTTTCTGCTGGCATCGGCTGGCCTGGGCGCGCAGACGTTGCCGCTGTACACGCGCTGGGTGAATTACACGCAGGCGAATGGATTTCCGCCGGGCGAAGTTTTTTGCGTCACCGTCGATGGCGACCGCGTCTGGGCAGGAACCGAGCACGGGCTGGTTTTGATCGAGCAAGATCACATCAAAAAAATCTTCACAACAAAGGATGGATTGGTCTCCAACGTCGTCATGGGGATTGCCGTCGATCACAAATCCGGCGATGTGTGGATCGCGGCCTTTGGTGGGGCCAGCGTTTACTCTGGCGGACAATTTCGCAACTACACCAGTATGTCCAGCGGTCTTGCCAATGATTTGGTTTACGCTGCCGCCGTGCAGGATGAATATGTTTGGCTGGGAACTGCCGCCGGTGCCAGCCGCTTGGACACACGCGATGGTAGCTGGTCGATCTTCAACGAGACGAATGCTCCGTTCAATGAGCCGTGGGTGTACTCCCTCGCGGTCACGCCAGAGAAGGTCTACATCGGCGCATGGGGCGGCGGCGTTGTCACGTATGACCTGGCGCATCATACTTGGCGTCCGTACACCGATCCCGACGGCGAAATGGAGATTGTGCTCTATCGCAATCAAGGCTTGATCCACAACATCGTCAGCAGCGTGGTTTACAACGCAGACACAAAAATGTTCTGGGCTTCAACCTACTTCGGGTTGAGTGGTTATGACGGCAGCCAATGGCATAACTACCTGACAAAGGACAGTGGTCTGGCCGCAAATTTTGTCAACGCCGTGCGCGCGCGCGGCAATGAGGTGTGGGCCTGCACACAGGGTGGACTTAGCGAGTTGGACTACGCAACCAACACATGGACAACCTATCGTCCCGACAAAAAGACTGGTCACGGAGAGATTTTGATCACAGCTCCCGATGGAAAACAACGCAGATTGGAGACGCCCACCGCACCTGCACACAGCTACATCCTCAGCCTGGAATTTCAGGGCGACGACATTTGGGTGGCCACCGCAATGGGTTTAAGCCATGGCATCCGCGAACAGAAATCAGAAACCACAACTAAGGAGAAGTTCCATGAGTCAAAGCGTAATTGAAATTCCGGGCGCATCCGCACCTGCGCACAAACCGGTCGCTAAGAAGGCGATGAGTGCACCGCAAATGTTGAATGAAGCCTACAACTACCAGAAGCCATCTTCGTTTTCGCGTGGACTGAGGCTGGACATTAAAGGCGTGACGATCCTGATGATCTCTGGCACGGCCAGTGTGGGCGACCAGGGAGAGACCGTGCATCCCGGAGATTTTCGGGCGCAGACCTGGCGTACGTACCAGAACATCACAGCGCTACTGAAGAGCGAAGGAGCTAGCTGGAAGGATGTTGTGCGCACGACGTGTTATCTGCGCGATATTGAGCGCGACTACGAGGCCTTCAACGAAATTCGCACGGAATTTTTCCGCCAGCAGGGGTTGGATGTGTTGCCCGCATCGACAGGCATACAAGCTCGGCTTTGCTGGTCCAGTCTGCTGGTGGAGATGGAAGCAATGGCGATCTTCGAATCCGAAGAAAAGCCCGGAGCATCAACGCGCAACCTTGCATAGTACGCGCAGAAAACCATGCAGAAGCAGAAGAGGATTTGCGTCATGCACATGCGAGTTCGACCGTCGAGAAAGCTTGCGTCCACTGTTTTTTTTCTAGCCGCAGCATTGTTTTGCGGGCTGGCGGCAGCGCAGGCCAATCAGCCCGCAGCGGATGCAACAACTCCGGCAACCAGCGGCACGTACGCCAATATGCCGATGCAGGCGGAGCCTTTCCACCGCTTCCGCAAACCATACCAGCAGTGGTACATGGATACGCGAACTTTGGCTTACGATGGCGCAGCGTGCTCCGCGCCGGATGGCGATATGTCCCAGTTGAAAAGCATTGACATTGGATTTCTTGGTCCACTCGATGCGAGCAACTACGATTCGCAGTACGGCATACCCATGCTGCATGGGGCACAGATGGCCATCGACGAAGCCAATGCGCGTGGCGGCTACCACGGCAAGCCCTTCGCCCTGCGCGTGCACGACGATCTACCGCTGTGGGGCGCATCATCCATGGCGATTGTGGATATGCGTGTGCGCGAGAAAGATTGGGCCATGTTCGGCTCCGTCGACTCCTCATCGACGCACATTGAACTTCGCGCGGCGTTGAAGCTGGAGATTCCAATCCTCGACACGGCCACGAATGACCCTACGGTGACCGAGACGCGCATACCCTGGCTGCTGCATGATTTTCCTGATGACCGGCAGCAGGGCTACGCGTTGGCCGACTACATCTTCAATCAGCTCCAGTTGAAAAATGTCGGCCTGTTGCAGGTGAACAATCGCTATGGACGCGAAGGCGACCATATTTTTTTTGAGACAGCGCGGCGCATGGGGCATCAGCCGCCAGTGGTGCAGAAGTTTTTGCCATCTGACACGGATTTCTCCGTGCAAGTGCAGGTGCTAAAAAATGCGGACCTGGATGGCGTCGTGATCTGGGCCGACGCACGGCAGGCAGGCTTGTTGCTGAAACAAATGCGCGCGTTGGGCATGAAGCAGCCAGTTTTCGCCAGCAGCCGTGTTGCGTATCCGCAGGTAGTGCAGATTGCCGGAGCCGCGGCAGAGGGGTTGGTGGCGATCTCTCCGCTTGACCCAACCCGCGCGGATCCAGCATGGCAGAGTTTTCAGAAACGGTACGCTGCACGCTTCCATGAAGAGCCAGACGCGTATGCGGCCTACGCATTCGATGGCATGAACATTCTTCTGGGCGCGATTGAGCAGGCAGGGCTGAATCGCGGGCGCATTATGGATGCGCTGCGCGCGTATGAGATGAAGCCATACGCAGGCGTGAGTGGAACAGCGTTTTTTGACTATGCGTTGAACAACATTACTCCCGTCACCTTTGCGCAAGTGCGGAATGGAAAATTCGTCTACTGGCCGGAACGGCGTACAGATTGGAAAGTGAATTCACAAAAGCCGGCGACAGCAACTTTGCGTCCGCGTCTGCGCACGGACGTCGCGCCGTACGCCAGCATTGGGGAGCAGGGTGCCTTGTATTCTGGGCCAGGGCGTGAGCGCAGCGCTGATCTCACAGGCAAGGAGATTACCATCGGCATCCTGGCTCCGCTGCATGGCGCGCGCGCCAACGAAGGCGCAGCGATGTTGGCCGCGGCTCGGATGGCCCTGCGCGACTCTGGCGCAGATGCCGCACTGCCCGGCCATCGCATTACGCTGGCGGTGCAGGACGAGAGCGGGCCATCGTGGGCACACATCTCCGATTCACTGTTGCATCTGGTTCTTCAGGATCAGTCGATCGCCATCATCACATCCGAAAGCGGCGATGCGGCCCACATGGGCGAGCAGGTGGTGAACCGCATGGGAGTACCGCTGCTGATGCTCTCGTCCGATGCAACGGCGACGGAGATCAACATTCCCTGGGTCTTTCGCATGGGACCCAGCGATGCGCAGCAGGCGCGGGAATTTTTGCGGCGTGTGCAGGCCTCGGGCGATCCGCATCGTATGGTTCTGATCACACAGCACGATCATGACGGGCGGGCAGCGATGGCTGCCGTGCAGCAGGCTGCACAGAGCCTTAATATGCCTGCTCCGCAAGTGCTGACATTCGATCCTATGCAGCCTGCGTATTTGTATCTAATGAAACAGGTGCAGGCGGATGCGCCGCAGACCATTTTGCTCTGGACGCATCCGCAAAACACCAGTGCGTTGCTACAGGTGCTGCAACGGCAGCAGCCGGAGGCCGTCATGGACCTTTCGCAGGAGGCAGCACAGGGCATTCTGGTGCGAGGGCCGAAGATGAATTCGGTGGGTGTGGAGAGTGTATCGTTGCAAATTTCTCCCGCCACGCCGCAACTTTGGACGGTGAGTAGCCCAGTGCGCAATCCGTTGCAGAAATCCTTCGCGCTGCGCTTTCGCCAGCAGACAGGCGCAGCACCCAACGCGGCGGCGGAGCAGATCTACGATGCCGTTTGCTTGATCGTGCGCTCAGTACAGCGATCGGGTGCGAATCGGACGCGGCTGCGCGATCAATTGGAGCGCATCCAAAACTACAGGGGTGTATCTGGAGAAATTTCCTTTGACAACGAGGGCAACAATCGCTCGCCAGTTACAGTCAGTCCGATTCACTTGCAATCGGCTGAGGCGCAGCCGGAGTTGGCCGCAGCCAGCCGGGAGGCGCAATGATGAACGGCGCGGATAGCAGTCAGCAGTATGACGCAATCATTGTTGGCTCCGGTGCAGGCGGCGGCATGATGGCCTACAACCTGACGCGCGCGGGCGCCAAATGTCTGCTGCTGGAAGCGGGCGGATGGTATGACACCGCGCGCGACTCCAAATGGCTGGAGTGGACCTACAATGCTCCGCACCACGCTGGGGCCTGCGCCACGCAACCTTTTGGCGGCTTTGAGGCCGTAGTTGGCGGCTGGCAAATTTCGGGAGAACCTTACGCCAACGCTCCGGGCAGCGATTGGATGTGGTTCCGCTCCCGCATGTTGGGCGGACGCACCAACGCCTGGGGGCGCGTGGCTCTGCGCTTTGGCCCATACGACTTCAAACCGTACAGCCGAGATGGCAAAGGATTCGATTGGCCGATTTCGTATGAGGAACTCGCGCCGTATTACGACAAGGTGGAAGAGCTGATTGGCGTCTTTGGTTCTGCGGAGGGCATGGAGAATCTTCCCGACGGAAAATTTCTGCCACCGCCGGAGCCGCGCTGCTACGAAAAATTGGTGCAGAAGAGCTGCGGCCAATTGCGCATTCCGTGTATTCCATCGCGGCTGGCCGTGCTGACACGTCCGCGCAATGGCAGGCCAGCCTGCCATTACGTTGGCCAGTGCAATCGCAGTTGCCGCATGGGATCGAATTTTTCCTCGCCAACAACGCTGC
>DAHUZD010000230.1 GCA_027306745.1 Acidobacteriaceae bacterium | reverse complement strand
CAACAATGGCGATCCAGACCGGCAGTGGATACAGGCGCATACGGAAGCCGGTGAACAGCTCGGGCCTGTGGTGGCGCAGGCGCAGCAGGCCAGCTTGCTGCAACAGGAATTGCAGCAGCAGCCGCAGCACCACCAGCGCGGCGATCACATCCACCAGCCGGAAGAGGCAGGCGAGCGAGGCCGCCGCCGCCAGCCACAGCAGCGCGCGTTGGGGAACCTGATGCCGCGGGTGCAGGCGGCCCAGGCTCGCAAAGAAATTTCCATCCCGGGCCGCCGCATACAACACGCGCGAGTAGCCCAGCAGCAGCGAGAAGATGGAGGCAAAGGCCGTCCAGATAATCAACGCCGCCATCCAGCGCCCCGCGGTCGCGCCGTACAGACGCTCCATAAAAACGGCCATCACCGAGTGGCCCGGGCCGCCTTGGCGCATGTTCACAATCTGCCGCCACGGCAGCACGCCCAGCACGCTCAGGTTCATCGCCAGATACAACGCGGCCACCAGCACGATGGAAAGCAGCACGGCGCGGGGGATGGTGCGCTGAGGAGCGCGCACTTCGCCGCCGACAAAGCAGACAGCGTAGTAGCCCCAATAGTCGTAGCTGGCCAGCAGTGTGGCTGCGCCCAATCCTAATAAGAATGGCCGCCCCAAGTGGAATGCGTTGGGCGGAAAGGCCAAGGCCAGCGCAGGATGAAAGTGCGTGGCTCCGGCCCAAAGCACCCAGCCAAGCGCCGCCAGCACGCCCGCGGCCAGCAGCAGGGCGATGCGGCCTGCGCCGCGAATGCCACGGTTCAGCAGCGCCGCGGCCAGCCAGCAGGCGGCCATGGCCAGCGGCACGCTATGGTCGCGCACCACGGGCATCCACGCGGGCAGATGCGTCAGCGGCCACAGGGGCTGCCGCAGCGCGGGAGCCAGATAACCAGCGTAGGCAGCCAGTCCAATGCAGCCGGAGGCAATCGACAGCGGCGCGCTCAGCGCCAGTTGCCATACGTAGAGAAACGAAACCAGACGGCCACCACGCGGCCCGTAGATTTCGCGCAGATAGATGTACGAGCCGCCCGCTTCGGGCAAGGCCGCGCCCAGCTCTGCCCAGACCATGCCATCGCACAGGGCCAGCACCGCGCCCAGCAGCCAGCCCAGCATCGCCTGCGGCCCACCCATGGCCGCCACCACCAGTGGCAGCGTGATGAACGGCCCTACGCCAATCATCTCCAGCAGGTTGAGCGCAACGGCTTGCGGCAGGCCGATGCCACGCACCAGGCTCTGCGCCGGGTTTTGCGCTGGGTCATGTTCCGGCGCCTGCGGCTGCGCGGAGTGGGTGGCGATCTGGCCGCTGGATTCCATTTGCTGGGGCACGCTTGGATTCTATCCGGCCCCACGCAGGCTGTGCGTTCTCCGTTTCTGCGCAGGGGTCTGCGACAATCAAAGCTGCATGTCCACGCACGCACACTCCATCGCCATCTGGATGCTCAGTCTCGCCGTGATTGCGCTCATCCTGCTGCGTCCGCGCCGCAGTCCAGAGTCTGTGTGGGCCGTGGCGGGCGCCTTGGCGCTGGTGCTGACGCGGCTGGTGCCGCTGCATCAGGCCTTCAGCTCTGTGCGGGAAGGGTTGAATGTCTATTTATTTTTGAGCGGCATGATGCTGCTGGCGGAGGTGGCCCGGCTGCATGGCGTCTTTGACTGGCTGGCCGCACAGGCCATGCAACATGCACGCGGCTCGCGCCTGCGCCTCTTCGTGCTGGTTTACGGCGTGGGCGTGTTGGTGACGGCGCTGCTGTCCAATGACGCAACCGCCGTTGTGTTGACGCCGGCCGTGCTGGCCGTGGTGCGCCGGGGCAAAGTGGCTCCGCTGCCCTACCTGTTTGCCTGCGCCTTTGTAGCCAACGCGGCCAGCTTCGTGCTGCCGATTTCCAACCCGGCCAATCTGGTGGTTTTTGACAATCATCTGCCGCCGCTGGCGCTTTGGCTGCATCGGTTTCTTTTGCCCGCGGCGCTCAGTATTGGCGCAACATTTTTGCTGCTCTACGCACATCATCGCAGCGAACTGCGCGGGGGCATGGATCCGCACAGCGCAGGCCCCGTGCATCTGGACGCGCGCGGCCTGCGTGCGGCCGTGGGCATTCTGCTGGCGGCGGCGTTATTGTTGCTGATCTCTGCCGCAGGCCGTCCGCTGGGTCCGCCCACATGCGCCATCGCGCTCGGCGTTCTTTTCGCCGTCAGCGCGCCCGGCTTTGCCGGCATTTGGACTGCGGTGCGGGATGTTTCCTGGGGCGTGCTGCCGCTGGTGGCAGGCGTGTTTGTTCTGGTGGGAGCGTTGAATCACGCCGGAGCCTTGCCGCTGGCGGTGCATGCGCTGCAAGGGCTGGCCACCTGGTCACGAACCGCAGGCGCGCTGGCCGCGGCCTTTGGCGTGGGTCTGGCGGCAAATCTGTTGAACAATCTGCCCGTGGGTTTAATCGGCGCTGCGGCCACGCAGGCTGCTGGAGCCTCTCCGGTGCTGCGCGCTGCCGTATTGCTGGGCATTGATCTGGGGCCGAACCTGTCGGTGACCGGTTCGCTGGCGACAATTTTGTGGCTGATTGCCCTGCGCCGCGAGGGCATTGAGGTCAGCGCCGGGAGATTTCTGCGTGCCGGCCTGTTGGGAATGCCGCCCGTGCTGTTGCTGGCCGTGCTGGCCCTGGCTCTGGCGCGGTAGGCATTCCCGGTACGGCGGAAACGCTACAGCTTCTCGAAAAATTCGCAGGCGGAGCAGGAGATATACACGCCGCCGGGCGTGCCGTGCTCGCGGTCTTTGACGCGCTTCACGATGCGCGTTGGCTTGGAGCACTTGGGGCAGTCGGTGCTCTTCGTGGTGTCCATGACCTTCTTGCGGTCAGCGGTCTTGGCAATCTTGGCCATGATGATTCTCTCCTCAAAACGTGTGTGCTGCGCCCTCAGTATGCACGGTGTACGCGGTCTCTCCGCGCGCCGAACCACTGCGCGCTGGAATCGCGTATCTCCGGCTGGGGGTGCATCTGTTTGCTGGCTGAACCGCAAACAGACGGAAGCAACGGGCGGCTGCAATGCTGTTCCTCTGCGAGTTTATCAGGAAACGGGCCAGCGCTGCTACGCCGCGCCAACCGCACGGTGTGTTCTAGCGTGGGCGCTGCCCGGCGCTGGCCTCTGGTGGTGCCGCTACCGGAGCAATCTGCACCAATGACGGCGCAGCGGCTTCTTTCTCCGCCGCGGCTGGAGCGGCCATGGGAGGATGCTGCCCAATCTCTACGGCGATGCCCGCCGGATGCAAGACCGGCTGCTGCATGCGCCAGGCAATCTGGCGCGTCATTCGCAGCAGGACAAGCACTCCCGCCATCAGCACCCAGAAGGCCAGCCAGCCGCCCTCCGGGCCATAATCGCCGCCGGTCAGCCAGTGTGGACCGTAGGCATTGGTTTGTATCAAGGTCGAAGAGTCTGTGTTGCCAGCCAACGGCAGACCAAAGAGTACGCTCAGACTGGCCAGCCAGGCGAAGTGCAGCCCCCACGGCAGCCATAGCGCGCGCGTGCGCAGATAGGCCAGCGTCAGCAACAAGGCCGCTGCCACGCTGACCCAGATGCCTGCCGTGCCCGCGTCGGGTGTTTCACTGCGCAGCCAGCCAAACACAACGCAGGCCAGCAACGTGGCAGAAAACGGGCCAGCAGCCTCCATCAATCTTTGGAAGGGATAGCCGCGGAAGACCATCTCATTGGCCAGCGCGGCCACTGCTAGTGTGGCCAATTGCACGCAGCAAAGCAGAAAGGCGTGCGGCGTCAGCCACAGGTGAACATACAGGCCGCCGGTGATCGCCAGCGGCAGCACCAGTGCCGCGACCAGGCCCCAGCCAAGCGCCGCCCCCATGGCGAACTGGCGCAAGGCTCCCGCCTCGGCATCGGGCTGGCGCAGCAGACCCATGGCGCGCAGCGGCTGGCGTTGCCGGTCAAAGAGCAGGCCCATCGCGCCAAAGCCGACGGCCTCCAAAAATAAAAGAAAAAGATTGCGCAGCAGGGAATCGCCCTCTCCTGCGCGGAAGCCCCGGGCAGCCTGCGCGGCCACCGATTGTGCAACAACGAAGAATGCAATGGCCAGCACCATGCGCAGCAGCGCCCGCGTGCGGCCCGGACCGGAAAACATGCTCATAACAGCCTTAGGCGGTAAAGAACTGCGCCATGGTGCGGAACTTGTTGCGCCGTTCAGCAACCAGCTCATCCACGGAGCGTTGCTGCAATTCACGCAGATGCTTTTGCAGCGCCTGATCCAGCAGCGCGACGGCCTGCTCCGGCTGCGCATGTGCGCCACCCTCCGGCTCCGGCACGATTGCATCCACGCAACCCAGGCTGAAGACATCCTCCGCCGTGGTGCGCAGCGCCTCCGCGGCCAAGGCGCGCTGGCTGGCGTCGCGCCAGCGGATGGAAGCACAGGCCTCCGGCGAGATCACCGAGTAGGCTGCATTCTCCAACATCAGCACGCGGTCGGCGACGGCAATGGCCAGCGCTCCGCCAGAACCGCCTTCGCCGGTGATGGTGGCGATCGTCGGCACACGCAAGCGCGACATCTCGCGCAGGTTGCGGGCGATCGCCTCGGCCTGGCCGCGTTCCTCAGCGCCCAGTCCGGCGTTGGCCCCCGCCAGGTCGATGAAGGTGAAAACGGGCCGGCCAAATTTCTCTGCAAACTTCATCGCGCGCAGAGCCTTGCGATAGCCCTCAGGGTTGGGCATGCCGAAGTTGCGATAAATCTTTTCCTTGGTGGTGCGGCCTTTTTGATTCCCGATGACCAGCACCTCTTCGCCATGGAAGCGCGCCATCATGCAGGCCATCGCCGGGTCGTCGCCAAAGACGCGGTCGCCGTGGATCTCGCTGCGGTCGGTAAACAGGCTGGCGATCCAGTCCATCGGATGTGGCCTCTGCGGATGCCGCGCCAATTCCGTCTTTTGCCCTGCGACGGATGTCTCCACGGCTGGCGCTGCATGTGCTTGTGCTGCGGAAATATCCATATCCCGTCCCAAAAGATTGATTCTATGGGCAGGCGCGCCTCAACACAACTGCGCCGGGCCGCTTCCCATTTCTGAGCGCAAAAAAATCGGATTATTTTCAGTCTGTGCTAACTTTTTTTCTCCGCTTCCGTTTAGCTTGATGAGGATGCTGAAATTCACATGGAGGTGAGCGGACGCCACACGGCATGAAACTATCTGCGCGGATGAACTGGATGACAGAATGGGCCAGATGGCTCGCTGCGCTGGCTTTTGTCTGCGCCGTGCACGCCTGTGCCGCCTCGCACGCCGCGGGGGAGGCCGAACTGCCCGATGCGCCGCAGCCCGCGGTCTCCGCTGCTGGACTTCAGCCGATGCTGATGCAGTTTGGCGGCGGCCCCGGCAGCGTCAGCTCCTCTGCGCCGCCAGCCCAGCCCGTGCCGGTGGCCCCCATTCCCGTGCTGCAATCCTGTTCCTCCAGCGCCTCCACGCCACTCTCTGGCCGCATGAGCTGTGATCCGGCGCAGCATCCCTTCGCGCAGTATCTGAAGAGTCCCCTGGTTGTGCCCCTGACGCCGCGCGACAAATTCATGCTGGCCACCCGAGATATTTTTGATCCCTTCAACCTGCTCACCATTCTGGCCAATGCCACCTACAACGTGGAGTCTGACTCCCACGGCGTTTATGGCCCCGGCGGCAATGGCATTGCCAAGGATTCCGGTGTCAACTTCACAGAGAACATGGCCGGTGAGTTTTTTGGCACCTTCATGGTGTGCTCGTTGGCGCACCAAAACCCGCACTATCACCGCGAACCATACATGCCCATCCGTCACCGCATCCTGCACGCCATCGTGCAGATTGCCTGGACGCAGAGCGACACAGGCCGACCCATGTTTAACTACGCCAACTTTATCGGCGGCATCGCCACAGCCGTGGTCAGCAACACCTTTGTGCCCGGCCCCGGCCAGCAGGGCTGGGGCAACACTTCTAGAAATCTTGCACTGGCCTTTGCCTCCAGCCCATCCGGCAACTTGGTCACAGAGTTCCTGCCCGACATCGCCAGCCACATCAACCTGCATGTCGTCATCTTCCAACGCATCCTGAACAGCGTGACCGCCGAAGACGGCGGCACGGTGCAGTAAGCGTCGCGGCGCTGTCGGCATCACAACTCAATATTCGTAATCCAGAGAAAATTGCACCCGCCGTGCGGTGGCTGCCAGAATCGGCGTCTTGAAGCCGGTCTGCGCCTGCGCGTCCTGGCCGTACGTGGGATTCAGCAGAGACACGTTGGTGTGGTTCAACAGGTTGAAGGATTCGACGACAACGTCCAGATGCCCGCGCTTGATGGGAACCATCTTCAATATGCGCAGGTCGAATTCCACGTTGGGGGCCGTGGCCAACGCATTGCGGCCCATGCCAGCGGGCCGCGCAGCAAAAGGATAGATGTGCTCCAAATTGCTGTCTTGGCCGGTGAGCGCATTGGCGCGAAAGCCCGATGCCGCCTCAAAGATCGGCGCAATCTCCAGGCCGGTCAGTGCGCGCAGAATAGGGTTTGTGCCGGGGCCTTGGGCTGCGTCCTGCGGGTCATCCAAATCGGGCCCCAGCACCCACAATCCGCTCAACGTCAGCCGTTGCCGCTGGTCCAGCAGAGACAAAGCCCGCTCGGCGCGCAGGTCGTATGGATTCTGCGGCTGTTCCGCGTCGTAGGATGCGTCATCGATCGTTTTCGAAACTGTGTAGCCGGCCATGAACTCGAACTGCTCATCAAACTGCCGGTTCAACGTGAAGGTGGCTCCGTTGTAGCTGGAGTCGGCTTCCATGGCGAGCTGATCGATTGCATCCGTCTGCGGATTCAGCCGCTGAGCGGTAAAGACCGGCCTGTCG
>DAHUZD010000228.1 GCA_027306745.1 Acidobacteriaceae bacterium | reverse complement strand
AGAAAGATTGGCCCGGCAGCATCTCGATCATCTCAGTGTTGTCGAGTAGTGCGTGCTCGTCGAGCTTGCCTTCGACGTAGGCCAGCGTGAACTCGGTGCCATAGACGGGTACATTCAGCTCAGAGAGTATCCACGGCAGGCCGCCGATGTGATCCTCATGGCCATGCGTGAGAATAATGGCGCGCACATGCTTGCGGTTTTCCAGCAGGTAGGTGATGTCCGGGACAACGATGTCGACGCCGAGCAACTCCTCTTCTGGGAACATGAGGCCGGCATCAATGACGACGATGTCGTCTTGCCAGCGCAGAGCCATGCAGTTCATGCCGAACTCGCCCAGCCCGCCCAGGGGAATAATTTTCAGCTTATTGTCAGCCATCGCGTCCATTGGTGATGATAGGGATTTTTATGCGCAAATACTGATGGTACCACGCGAAGATGCGCGCAGCTTGGATTGAGGCTAGCGCAATAGGTCTTCGAGTTCCAGCGACAGCTCGGTTTTTTCATCGCGATACTTGATGATGATCGGGGTCGAGAGCGACAGGCCCCAGTCCGCGCCTTGGCCGCGCTGGATGGGCCGCGAGCCGGGAACGACGACGGCTCCGGCGGGAATGATGAGCGGTGCCTCCGCCGTGGCACGCAGAATTTCTCCGCGCACGGTGTCATAGACCGGCGTGGAGCGCGTGAGGATGACGCCTGCGCCCAGCACGGCGCGCTGGCGAAGGATGGTGCCTTCATACACGCCGCAGTTGCCGCCGATCAGCGCGTCGTCTTCAATGATGACCGGGCTGGCGTTGACCGGCTCCAGCACGCCGCCGATCTGCGCCGCGGCGCTGATGTGCACACGCTTGCCCACCTGCGCGCAGGAGCCAACGAGCGCATGCGAGTCAATCATGGTGCCGGCATCGACATATGCGCCGGTGTTGACGTACATAGGCGGCATGCAGACCACGCCGGAGGCAATGAAAGCGCCAGCGCGGATGGAGGAGCCGCCGGGAACGATGCGCACCTGATCCGCAGCGGAAAAACGCCGCGCGGGGTAGGTGTGCTTGTCGATGAAGGTGAGGTCCGTGCCAGAGGAGGTGAGCTGACCCAGTCGGAAGCCAAGCAGGATGCCGCGCTTGACCCAGGCGTTGACGCGCCAGCCGATGCGGGAGGCTGCGTCCGGAGCGGCGGAGCGCAGGGTACCTGTTTCCAGGGCTGCGCGCAGTTCGAGAAAGGCGGCTTCGGCCTGTGCGTCGCCCACGGCAGCGGCTCCGGCGGCAAAGGCGGTTTCAATGCGGCGTTCGAGCTGAGAGAAATCTGTTGTCACGGAAGCAGGCCCAATTCTTCCGCCAGCATCCGCAGCCGTTCACGCGTGGCGGGTTGCACGGGAACCATGGGCAGGCGGTAATTTTCTTCGATGCGGCCCATCAGCGTGAGCACACACTTGATGGGGCCGGGATTGGTTTCAAGAAAGTTGCCGGTCATCAGCGCATAGCAGCGGCGATGCAGCGCGCGCGCCGTTGCCCAGTCGCCGCTGAGCGCGGCGGAGACCATTTGCGCCATCTGAGCGGGGATGGCATTCGATGCAACGGAGATGACGCCCGCGCCGCCGACGGCAACCACGGCCAAGGCGATGTTGTCATCGCCGGAGAAGACGCGCAGGTGCGGCGGAGCCAAGTGGATCAGCTCGGTGATCTGTTGCAGGTTGCCGCTGGATTCTTTGACCGCGACGATGTTGCCCAATTCGGCCAGGCGGACGGCGGTTTCCGGCAGCAGATTCGCGCCTGTGCGTCCGGGAATGTTGTAGAGCATGACAGGCAGGTGGGTTGCCTCTGCAATGGCGCGGAAGTGCAGATACTGCCCCTGCTGCATGGGCTTGTTGTAATACGGATTGGCGGTGAGCACGCCGCTGAGTCCGTGAATGCGGTTGAGCAACTGCACGCGGCGCACGGCCTCTTGCGTGGAGTTGTGCGTGCAACCGGCGAGTACGGGAACGCGTCCGGCGGCGGCTTCAATGACGAGTTCAATGACGCGCAGCCATTCCTGTTCGCTGAGCGTGGGTGCTTCGCCGGTGGTGCCGCAGGGAATCAGGAAGTGCACGCCGCTTTCGATCTGCCACTCCACCAGAGCGGTAAGAGCAGCTTCATCAACGCTGCCATCGGCGCGGAAGGGCGTGACCAGCGCTGTGCCGCAGCCGGAGAAGTCCATTCCGATTTTTTGCGCGTGCGTAGGCATGGCCAAGGTGCTCTCTTTGAAGTTTACCAGCGAAGGCGGTTAGAGAATCTGCGGAAAGACTTCACTGAAGTTGTAGCAGCCGGTGCGCGTGGAGAGCCACTCCGCGGCGCGAACTGCTCCGACGGCAAAACAGCGGCGCGAGTGCGCGATGTGCTCGACGGAGATGCGTTCCTCATCCGTGGTCAAATCCAACCGATGCAAGCCGACGGCGTCGCCTTCGCGGTGCGAGGTGATTTCGACCTTTGCGCCGAAGGGTGTTGCCTGGAGCACGGATTGCAGCGAGAGTGCCGTGCCGGAGGGTGCATCTTTTTTCGAGACGTGGTGCGTCTCTTCGATGTGAAAGTGGAAATTGCTGGCCTCACGGCCCAATAGATCAGCTACGCGGTTGAGCAGTTGTACGCCAAAGGAAAAATTGGTGCCGTAGAGCAGGCCCGCATGTTTGCGCTCGGCCAAGGAACGCATCGCGTCCAAATGCGCGTACCAGCCGGTGGTGCCGATGACGATTTTGGCTCCTGCGGACAGGCAGGCGCGCAGATTGGAGACGGCGGCCTCTGGCGTGGTGAAGTCGATGACGACATCAAAGGTGGCCAGCAGCACGGGCGTGAGCGCAGATGCGCCGTTGTTTTCGACTTCATCCAGCGTGTGCACGCTGTGGTTGCGCTCGCGCGCAACGGTGGCGACGAGACTACCGGTCTTTCCTCGGCCCAAAACCAGAATGCGCATGGCGAATGCTCCGGGTGAAGGTTAGTGCTTGGCCGCGGTTTGCAGCCGGGCGGCGTCGCGTGCAGCCACATCGAAGATGGCGGGATCAGGATCCTGGAAGAAGTGTTTGTGCAGAGACTGCACAGCCTCTTCCACGTCGCTCTCCTCCATCATGAAGCTCATGTTGATCTCGGACGCGCCTTGCGAGATCATGCGCACGTTGACGTGACGGATGGCGTTGAAGACCTGCGCGGCGATGCCAGCCTGGCCGCGAATGTTTTCGCCCACCATGCAGATGAGCGCCTTGCGGCCTTCGTATTTCACCTCGGCCAGCTTGCTCAAGTCGGCGGCAATCTGCGGCAGGCGTTCGTTGGAATCGACGGTGAGCGAGACGCTGACCTCGGAGGTGGAGACCATGTCCACCGGGCACTTGTGCCGGTCGAAGACTTCAAAGATGGCGCGCAGATAGCCGTGCGTCATCAACATGCGGCCCGCGACTACATCGATGATGGTCAGCTTGCGCTTGACCGCGATGGACTTGAAGGGATTGCGGCAGTGCGGGGCCTGCGCGGCGATGAGCGTGCCACCGTTGTCTGGATTTTTCGAGTTGAGCACCCAGACGGGAATGTTTTTTTGCACGGCGGGCAGAATCGTGGCCGGGTGCAGAACCTTGGCTCCGAAGTAGGCCAGTTCCGCGGCCTCTTCAAAGCTGATGGACTTGACGCGCAGAGCATCGGCGCAGAGACGCGGATCGGTGGTCATGATGCCGTTGACGGCGGTCCAGATTTCAATGGAACTGGCGTCCAGGCCGCGTCCGACGAGAGCGCCAGTGAAGTCGGAGCCGCCGCGACCGAGTGTGGTGGTGATGCCTTCAGCAGTGGCCGCGATGAAGCCGCCCATGACGGGAATTTTTTTCTGGTTGAGCAGCGGGCGAATGTGGCGCGTGAGATTCTGTTCCGTCTCCAGTTCCAGAGGAACGGCGCGGCCGTGCTGCGCGTCGGTGATGATGCAGGTGCGCGCATCCACATGCGCTCCGTCCAAGCTGCGCTGTGCGAAGTAGTCGGCGATGATGCGGCTGGAGAGACGCTCGCCATGCGAGACGACCAGGTCGGAGGTGCGGGGTGTCAGTTCCTGCACGGCGGCCAAGCCGCGCAGCAGGTCTTCAAGTCCGTGGAATTGCTGCTCCAGCCACTCAATGAGCGCTTGCAGCGTTGAGCCGGTGACGAGTGCCGCAGCGGTCTCCATGTGACGGTGACGCAGGCGCGCGCTGATGGCCAGCGCTCCGGCTCCATCACCGCGTTCGGCAGCCTGAGCCGCAGCGATCAACTGATCGGTGACTTTGGACATGGCGCTGACGACGACGACGGGGGCCAAGCCTTTGGCGCGGCGTCCGGCGACGATCTCCGCAGTGCGCTGAATGGCTGCGGCATCCTCGACGGAGGTGCCACCAAATTTCATCACAACGATCTTCATGCGCGCGCTCCCGTAGCGGTCTGGGCTGCGCCTGTCGGTTGCAGCTTGCCCTGTGCGGCCAGCCATTCCGCGTTCAGCAGCGCGGCTCCGGCTGCACCGCGAATGGTGTTGTGTGAGAGCACGGTGAACTTCCAATCGAGCAGACTGCACGGGCGCAGGCGTCCGGTGACAGAGGCCATGCCGCGTCCGCGCATTCGGTCCAAACGCGGCTGCGGGCGATCTACGGCGCTGTCAAACTCCACCGGCTGATCGGGCGCTGTGGGCAGGTTCATGCCGCGCAGCGGTTGAAACTCGCGCCATGCGTCGAGAATCTGTTCGCGTGTGGCCGGCTTGCGCAACTGGATGCTGACGCTTTCCGTGTGGCCGTCTT
>DAHUZD010000227.1 GCA_027306745.1 Acidobacteriaceae bacterium | reverse complement strand
CATCGCCTCCATTACGTCGATGGTGACCAACTCGCCGACAGGCCGCAGGCCTTGCTTGCGCATCTCGACAATGGAAAAGCCAACGATCGCACCGTCCACAACCGCCACGCGCGGCACGGAAGTGGGTGAGCACAAAAGCTGATGGAGAAATTCTTTAGGATAGGCAATCTCCGGCGGAAAGCAGGCTGTATCGATGGCAAAAATTGCATCGAGGTCGTCCGCGCGCGCGGCACGAATGGTGCAGATCGCGCTTGCTTCCTGTGCGTGGCTTGCGGTTTGTGAACTGGCTTCCATGAAACTCAACTTTTTGGCTGCGTATCCGCCAGCTTCCGCACCAGCAGTGCGGCGGCTGCGCCGAGCAGAATTCCCTGCACCAGCATTCTGTAGCCTTGGGACAGGGTTGCGCCTCCAGGCTTTGCGCTCAGGGACCCTGGCGTCTGCACGACGCTGCTCCGCCGCGCGCGACCTTTCGCTGCATGAACAGCGCGCCGTTGATTTTCGTCTGCATCGAAAGACGCTCCACCGAGTCGCTGCCTGCGCGCAACGCTGCGCACAGCAAAGATCACCGTGGCCAACACGACGCAGAGACTGAGAAATGCCGTAATGTAGAGCGCGCGCGTAGAGATCATTGTCTCTCCCCTTGTGCGTGCGTCTCGCCCTGCAAGCATTGCCCCATCCAGCGCAGGTACTCCTCACTGCCAGATTCGACAGTGAGCACGAGCAGTTCTGGCAGCGTGTAGGAGTGCAAGGCGCGCAGCGCTGATTCCAACTGCGGCAACAGGCTGTCCTGTGTTTTGATGAGCAGAAGCCACTCTGTGGCGGATTCGATTGCGCCCTGCCAACGGTAGATGGATTGCGCACGCTCCACGATGTTGACGCAGGCGGCCAGGCGGCGCTCCACCAACGCGCGGGCCAGCGCCTGCGCATTTTCTGCGGAGTCGGTGGAGGTGAACACAATGCGCGCATCCGTCATTGCCCTAGTTGTACACCATGGAGCGCCGCACACTGGAAAAAATCCGGTATTCTGAAGCGTTGTGCGCCGAGCATGGGCGCAAAGATTGGCGCCGTGCCAGTGGGCACGCACGGAAATTCAGGAGGCAGAATGGCGGTGGCAATCCGGTTTGGCACATCGGGATGGCGGGCGGTGGTGGCTGAGGAATTTACGTTGGCGAATGTACGCCGCGCCGTGACTGGCATTGCGCGTTATGTGGCGCAACAGCCGGGGCCGCAACGCATTCTGGTCGGGCGCGACCCGCGCTTCCTGGGCGAGATGTTTGTCGCTGAGGCTGCGGCGATTCTGGCCGTGCACGGCATTACGCCTGTGGTGATCGCCGAGCCTGCACCAACGCCGGCCATCGCCTACGCCGTGCGGGAGCGCAAGATGAGCGGTGCGATCAACTTTACCGCCTCGCACAATCCTCCGGAGTCCAACGGCATTAAATTTTCCACGCCCGACGGCGCGCCTGCGTTGCCCGATGTGACCAAAAAGATTGAAGCAGAGATTGCTGCGCTGGGCGAGACTGCCATAGCGTCTGCACAACCGGCGCAATACGAGAATGCTGATGTGCGGCCAGCGTACCTGCAGAGGCTGGATGAACTGATTGATCTGAAAACCATCGCCCAAGCCAAGCTGCGCGTCGTGGTGGACCCCTTTTGGGGTGCGGGCCGCGGTTACGCGCAGGCCTTGCTGGAGCAGCATGGCGTGCAAGCGGTGAGCGTGCACGACTACCGCGATGTATTGTTTGGCGGCCATGCGCCAGAGCCGGACGGCGAGTTGCTGAATGATTGCCGGCAAACGATGCGCGCCACTGATGCGCATCTGGGCATTGCCACCGATGGCGACGCCGACCGCTTTGGCATTGTGGACCGCGACGGTACGTTCATCCAGCCGAATTACATTCTGGCTCTGCTCTTCGACTACTTGGTGGAGACGCGTGGCTGGACCAACGGAGTGGCCAAAAGCGTGGCGACAACGAATCTGATCAACGCGCTGGCCGAGAAGAAAAAGATCCCTCTGTACGAAACGCCCGTGGGCTTCAAATACATTGGCGAGCTGATTTTGCAGGACAAAATCGTGCTGGGCGGCGAGGAGAGCGCCGGGCTGACGATTCGTGGCCACGTGCCGGAAAAGGACGGCATCCTGGCTGGGCTGTTGGTGGCCGAGATGGTGGCCCAGCGTGGCAAAACGCTAGGCGAGCAATTGCAAACGCTCTTTGCGCAGGTGGGCGCGTGGTATCCGCGGCGGGAAAATTTTCACTTGACGCAGGCGGCCAAGGAAAAATTCACGGAGAAATTGAAGATCGATCCCAAAGAGATGGGCGGACGAGCCGTGCAAAGCGTGGTGCGCACGGATGGGTTGAAGCTGATTTTCGACGATGGGTCCTGGGTCTGCTACCGGCTTTCAGGCACAGAGCCGGTGGTGCGCGCCTACACCGAAGCCCGCTCCGTGGAGGAGGCAGCCAATCTGACGGCTGCTGCTGAACAATGGGTGATGGAGTAACTGCGATGACTTCGCGCACACCCGTATCCGCCAGAACCGCACGGAGCGGCAGAGAGACAAAGCCGCTTGCGGATGAGAACAGCCTGGGACAACGGGCTGCGCAATGGCTGGCCGCGTCGAGGCAAAGAATTGGCCTGACGCTGGTGGCCTGTGCGCTGCTCCTGCTGGCATACTTTGTTTTATTTGGCCGGGATGGCGTGGCCACGTACATGCAAAAACGGCGCGAGGCGCAGCAGTTGCAGCAACAACTGCAAACGCTGCAACAGGAGAACCAGCAAATGACGCTGCACAACCAGCGGCTGCTGAATGATCCCAGTGCGATTGAAGACGCCGCGCGCAGGCAGTTGCACTATACCCGCCCCGGCGAGGTGATCTACACGCTGCCGGAAGACCCGGACGCACAGCCGGAAGCCAAACCCAGCCAGTCCAAGTCACTGGGCCTACACTGAGAAATTTCTGATTCG
>DAHUZD010000226.1 GCA_027306745.1 Acidobacteriaceae bacterium | reverse complement strand
GAACTGGATCGCGGGTCAATAAAAATTCTGGACGCGTTGCGAGGACATCCGCAGGAATATTTTTTCAGTCTGGAAAATATTCATCAATCATGATGCGCTTTTTACCCGCATGAATACTGGAGATTTTCAACACTGGCGAATTGGCTTGTTTGCGCGCGAGGATTTTTATTGTTTGCGCGTGAGCGTGTTGATGGAATGCTGGTGGAGGGAAATCGATGTGGGCAATTGAGAATTTTGATCCCGGCGGGGCAGGCGAAGAGCATTCCCTGACTGGAAATTATTTCTTGATGAGCCGGCGAAACGAGCCGAAAAAGTTTGCTGAGCTGCCGCATGAGGGAGGCGGCAGGCAGGGTGGGCGCGTGTTGGGTGGAGCAGGCCGGGTGCGGACGCGGCCTGCTATTCTGGCGTGGGCGCGTGGCCGGTGTGGAATCTTTTCTGATTTTGCAGCGGTACATTTTGGCCATTTCACATGAGAAGAAAAATTTTGATTCTGAGCTGGGTTGCCGCTGCGCTGCTACTTGCGCTGCGTCTGGTGCATCTGCGCGCGGATTTCACCTCCATGCACTGGCTGAGCCAGGAGGGCGCACAATTTACCGACGAAGGCTTTTACACCAGTGCGGCGCTGCATCGCTTTACGAGCTTGCCGGTTTATATTCCCGGTGGATGGAATCCCGGCGTCTTCATGCCGATTTGGCCGCTGCTGGTGGGGGCGGTTTTTCATTTTGCGGGAGTTTCCGTCGTTGCGGCACGCGCTCTAGCCGTTGTCTGCACATGGATCACGGCTGTGCTGGCCTACGCCGTGACGAGGCAGCACCGTTCGCAAAGGTTTGCGGCCTGCACGGCACTATTATTTGCTACCAATGCTCTGGGATTTTTTTATAGCCGTCTGGCGATTTTGGAACCTGCCTTCTGCCTATTTTTGCTGCTGGCGCTGTGGATGGCGGGTAAGGTGCGCGCGAACGGGTACGCACTGGCGGCGGGCGTTGGGTTGATCTTTGTGATTCTGACGCTGACAAAAACCACAGGCCCATTCGTGCTGCCAGCCATCTTGTATCCCCTCTGGGCGAACAACCGGACGGATCGCCGCGCAGCAGGCAGGCTGCTGGCAACGGCACTGGGCATAATCGTGCTGCTGCTGGGCTGCGCAAAAATCATTTGGGCGCGGCACTATGCCGTGGACGCGCAGATTATTCTTGGCATGAATCCGCTCTGGCAGTTGGAGCATGCACTGCCCCGGCTGGCGCGGTTTTTCTTCCGTGGTACATGGATTGATCCAGTACTCTTTCCGCTCGCACTGCTCTGCGCGATTGCAGCACTGGCGCAGATGCGTTTTCTTTGGCGCGATACGCTCTTCGTCACGGCGGTTTTATGGGAGACCGGATATGCGGCCTTCATAGTTTTCCATTATGACGGCCCGCCGCGTTATTTTGTTCCGCTGATCGTGCCCACCATCTGGCTGTCGCTGATTTTTCTGGAAGCGCTGTGGCAGCAGCAAAAGCGCTGGGCGAAGGCGCTGGCCGCGCTCGTGGTTGCCTCCGCAGTTGGAAATATCGCGTGCACCTTGCACTATCTGGCGCATCCACGCTACACATTTTTCGAGACCTGTGCGTCCATCCGGCGCACGGTGGAGGCGGATGCCAGCGTGCCGCGCTTGTTGATCGGACGTGGCGCGGAAGAGATTTCTCTGGTGAGCGGAGGCCTGCCCGCCATTGACAGCGACGGTGCGATGCCGCTGGCCGAGAAGATTGCGACATATCACATTGGCTGGCTGGTGCAGTGGTCACGCTACACGCCACAACGTATGCGCTCTGCGCAGCAGCAATTCGACCTGGTCCGGCAGGCGGAGTATCCCGTCTTCAGCCCGGAGAAAATGGCCGTGCTGCGTCTGTATAGAATTCTTCCCGTCCGGTAGATGGGGATTACTTGCTGTATGCGTTGCTGCGTTTTTCTGCGTGGCGCTCCTGGGCCAGCGAGATGAGCCGGTCGATCAGCCTGGCATACGGCAGACCGCTGGCTTCCCACAGTTTGGGATACATGCTGATGGAGGTGAAGCCGGGCAGCGTGTTGACCTCATTGATGTAGATTTTTCGCGTACGCTCGGTTTTTCCTGGTTCCATTAAAAAGTCCACGCGCGCCAGGCCTGAACACTCGCAGGCGCGAAAGGCGGCGATGGCCATTTGCTGCACGCGCTTGGCCTCGGCCTTGGTGATGTTGGCGGGAATCACGGGCTGGGAGCCTTCGCTCAAGTACTTCGCATCGTAATCGTAAAACTCCTTGCACGGGATGATCTCACCGACCACGGAGGCCTCGGGCGCGTCATTGCCGAGCACGGCAACCTCCAACTCGCGCGCCTTGCCGCGCTTGCCGCCCACGCCCTGCTCCACAACGATCTTGCGGTCATAGTGCGCGGCCATTTCCATCGCGGGGGACAATTCTTTGCGGTCATGCACCTTGCTAATGCCGACGGATGAGCCAAGATTCGCCGGTTTGACGAAGACCGGATAACGCAGCGCGGCCTCGATCTGCTGCGTCGCGCGGCGCGGATTTTTTTGCCACTCCGCACGCAACAGTGTGACGGATTTTGTCATGGGTAGCTTGGCTGCGGCAAAGAGCCGCTTCATCACGTCTTTATCCATGCCGGCGGCGGAGCCAAGCACGCCGGAGCCAACGTAGGCGATATCGGCCAACTCCAGCAACCCTTGCACTGTGCCATCTTCACCAAAGGTGCCGTGCAGCACGGGGAAGATGACATCGACGGCCAGCGATTGCTCTGCGCTGGAGCGCAAGCGGGCCAGCGCGCTGGAGCCGGGCTGGGCCGGCTCCGGACGCAGCAGCGTTTCGCTGCCGTGCGCCAGCACCGAGGCTGAAGCTGTCGCCTCCGGATCGCCGGCGCGCAAATGTTTTTGCTGTTGCGCTGGAGCGGACAGCATGTGCTCGGCATCCTGCGCCGTCAGCCAGTGGCCCTCCTTGGTGATGCCGATCAGTTGCACATCGTAGCGGCTGCGGTCGATGGCTTGCAGTACGCTGGCGGCAGAGAGCAGCGAGACTTCATGCTCGCCGCTGCGCCCGCCAAACAAAATGCCTACCCGCAATTTTTTTGCCATTACGCCTGATTCACCATGAAGGAGGACTGAGACTCCTGCCCCAGTGTAGAACCCTTCATCGTGCGCTTAGCCCTAGAGTATCTTCTTGCCAAACGCCGAACACGCCAGCTGCACCGCCAGATCGGCCGTGCGGTTGTGCTCGTCGATCACCGGGTTCACCTCGACGATCTCCAGGCTCACCATCCGCCCATGATCGGCCAGAATCTCCATCGCCAGGTGCGCTTCGCGATACGTCGCTCCGCCCCGCACCGGCGTCCCCACCCCAGGCGCGTCCTCCGGATCGATCCAGTCCATGTCCAGCGAGACGTGATAGCCGATCGTACCCCGTCCCGCCGACC
>DAHUZD010000225.1 GCA_027306745.1 Acidobacteriaceae bacterium | reverse complement strand
GTCCTGCGCCACGCTGCACGGCCCATGTGATTTAACCGCGTGCTGCACCATCAAGGAGCCGCTGCAAAAGCTGAATGACACAATTCGCGACTTGCTGACGGGCATGCGCATCTCGGATTTATGCGAAGAGGCTGCGGCCATGCGTGCGCAGACGCGGCAGGCACAAGAGGCTTTGGTGACGCTGCGGCATTAGCCGCAGGCGAGACAGATTTTGCAACAGGAAACGGGCTGGTGGATTTGCCGCAAGGGGCCAGCCAATGGAACAAGAACCGCAACACGAAACAGGAGAAGTGAATGATGCCGGCAGCAGAGACCCAGAACATAGCCTCCAATGGAAGCAGCCAGGGCGTGCATTTGCCCATCTACATGGACAACCACGCGACCACGCCGATGGATCCGCGCGTGCTGGAAGCCATGATGCCGTACTTCACAAAAATTTTCGGCAACGCCGCCAGCCGCAACCACTCCTTTGGCTGGGAGGCCGAGCAGGCCGTGGAAAAGGCCCGCGAACAGGTGGCGCGTCTGATCGGCGCAACGGCCAAGGAGATCATTTTCACCTCTGGCGCTACAGAGAGCAACAACCTGGCCATCAAGGGCATTGCGGAGATGTACCGCGAGCGTGGCAATCACATCATCACGCAGGTGACCGAACACAAGGCCGTGCTGGATACCTGCAAGCGTCTGGAAAAATCCGGCTGCCGCGTTACCTATCTTCCCGTCAACGCGGATGGCCTGATTGAGCTGGAAGACCTGAAGCGCGCCATGGATGACAAGACCATCCTGGTTTCCATTATGTTCGCCAACAACGAAATTGGTGTGGTGCAGCCGGTTGCGGAGATTGGCAAGCTCTGCCGTGAGCGCGGCGTGCTTTTCCACACGGATGCGGTGCAGGCAGCGGGCAAGGTACCTGTGGACGTGAATGCGATGAACATCGATGTGCTCTCGCTTTCCGCGCACAAGATGTATGGGCCGAAGGGAGTGGGGGCGCTCTACGTTCGCCGCCGCAACCCACGCGTTCAAATCGCCGAGCAGATCAACGGCGGCGGCCATGAGCGCGGCATGCGTTCTGGCACGCTGAATGTGACCGGAATTGTGGGCCTGGGCAAGGCCTGCGATCTGTGCCGCGAAGAGATGCCACAGGAGACGGAGCGGCTGCGCAAGTTGCGCGACCACCTGAAGACGCGCCTGGAGTCGAAGCTCGACTACATCCACGTCAACGGCTCCATGGAGCACCGGCTGCCCGGTAATCTGAACATGAGCTTCGTTTATGTCGAAGGCGAGTCGCTGCTGATGGGCATCAACGATGTGGCCGTTTCCAGCGGCTCGGCCTGCACCTCGGCCACGCTGGAGCCGTCGTATGTGCTCAAGGCGCTTGGCCTGGGCGATGACGTGGCGCACAGCTCGATCCGTTTTGGACTGGGCCGCTTCAACACGCTGGCCGAGGTGGATTACGTGGCCGACAAGCTGATCGACATCGTGCAAAAGCTGCGCGAGCTTTCTCCGCTCTACGAGATGGTGAAGGAAGGCATCGACCTGACAAAAATTCAGTGGGAGGCGCATTGAGCGCCTGCACCCAAAACAATTGACAGCAGAACCGGAGGAACACAATGGCATACAGTGAAAAGGTCATCGACCACTACAACAATCCCCGCAACGTGGGCCAACTGGACAAGGCCAGCACCGAGGTGGGCACGGGCCTGGTCGGCGCACCGGAGTGCGGCGACGTCATGCGCTTGCAGATCAAGGTGAACCCCGACACGCAGGTGATCGAAGAGGCCAAATTCAAAACTATTGGCTGCGGCTCGGCCATTGCTTCGTCTTCTCTGGCCACCGAGTGGGTCAAGGGCAAGACCGTTGAAGAGGCTTTGCAGATCAAGAACACCGACATCGTGAAGGAGTTGTCTTTGCCTCCGGTCAAGATTCACTGCTCCGTGCTGGCAGAGGATGCGATTCGCGCAGCCATCGGCGACTGGAAGAAGAAGAACGGCGTGGCGGAACCGGCAGCGGCTGCGGTGAACTAAGCCGAGACGCATGGGGCACCCGATGAGTGTGGCAGAACACAATACGGACAAGCAGCCGGTGGTGGGCATTGCTCCAATGGGGCAGGCGTCCTCACCGGCGCAGAAGGGCATCGAGGTCACCGAGCGCGCGCTCAAGCGCATCCGCTCGGCCATGGCCAAGGAGGGCATCTCCGCCGAACAGGGTGGCCTGCGCCTAGGCGTGCAGGGTGGCGGCTGCTCGGGCTTGTCCTACAACATCCGTTTTGACACACAGCCCCGCGAGCGCGACCGCATCTACACCTACGATGACGTGCGTATCTTCGTTGATCCGAAATCCTTCATCTACCTGCATGGCATGGTGCTGGATTATCAGGAGACGCTGATGCAACAGGGCTTCCACTTCGTCAATCCCAACTCCACCAAGTCCTGCGGCTGCGGCTCATCGTTTTCGGCCTAGGCCAGAGGCGCTGCGGGTATGCACTTCGCAGAGGCCCGGCCAGCAACAGACAATCCGCGGCCAGCGCCGCGCAAGAATGGCTATGACCCAGACTCTTGCCCAATCCGCGACGCCTGTTTGCTGGAGCTGCGGCTCCGCGCATGAGGCCCATGCGCAGCTTTGCGGTTCGTGCGGCAAGTTGTTGCCGCCGGTGGATGCGGATTACTTTGCGCTCTTTGGCTTGCCGCGTCGGTTGACGTTGGACGTGCCTGCGCTGGAAAAACAGTTTTACCGGCTCAGCCGCAGGCTGCACCCGGACCTGTATGCGCAGGCTAGCGAGCAAGAGCGTCAGTGGAGTTTGGAAAAAAGTTCTTTGCTCAACGATGCCTGGCGCACTCTGCGCGACCCGATCGCACGCACGGAATACCTGCTGGAGCTGGAGGGCATCGCACTCGAAGAGCAGTCGCGCAACGCCACCGACGCCGCACGCGCCGCAGGCACAGCCAAGCAGCAGATCGTTCCGCCGGACATGCTTGAAGAGGTTTTCGAGCTGAACATGCAACTGGAAGAGGCGCGCATGGCCGCGCAGGACGACAGCGGCGATCCAGAGTTGGTGGCGAACCTGCATGCAGCGGAGAAAAATTACTCTGCGCAGATGGAGGCGCTGCACACGCAGTTGGAGCAACTTTGGTCCGCATGGGACACCGCGCTGACCGCCGGGGATGCGACGGCTCAGGAAGAAGCCAAGCAGAGCTTGGTAGCGCTGTTAAACCGGCGCAGTTACATTCGCAATCTGGTGCGGGATGTGCGCCAGGCGTTGGACAGCATTGCAGTCAATCGCGGCGAAAACGCGGACAAAGGATAACGGCAGGCATGACACAGCAGCAGGACAGAGTGGTCGGCATCGACCTGGGCACAACCAATTCGCTGGTCGCGTTTATGGAGCAGGACCGCCCCGTAGTGATTCCGGGCGAGGACGGCGCGCCGCTGGTTCCCTCTGTGGTTGCACTGGCCAAGGATGGCCGCATCGTTGTGGGCAATGCAGCGCGCCCGCACCTGATCGAAGCGCCGGAGCGCGCTGTCTACTCTGCCAAGCGCCTGATGGGCCGCGGCATGGAGGATGTGCAGGCCGAGCTGCAATTTTTTCCCTTCCGTCTGGCCGACG
>DAHUZD010000224.1 GCA_027306745.1 Acidobacteriaceae bacterium | reverse complement strand
CTCCTGCGCCATCTCTTCCGCACGGCCACGGTCGCGGCAAAAGCGATAGGCCAGATTCACCAGCGGCCCTTGCCAGCGCTGCACGATCCCGGCAAAGGCAGTGTCGTCTCCCGCCAGAACTCGCTCCACATCGGCCTGATCTTCGCTGGCGCTCACGCCGTTCTTCGCACCTCACCCAATACAGTACGACAGCCTGCTGCGTGTGCGGGTTGCATTTTTTCTGCTCAAAAATAAATGCAACCGCATCCCATTCCCCCAAGTCTGACAGGTTGTAGCGAACGAACACTCGCGCAATGTCCGCACACAAGGAGAAAGCACCATGCATCCCATTCTGAATCCGGCCCATCTGGCCTATATCTTCAATGAAAATTCCATCATCAACCCAGCGAATCTGGCCCTTACAATCCCGATCGTCAGCACCGTCGCCTTTTTTGTATTTCTTTCCATTTATATTTGGGTGCATGCAAAGCGGCGCGAGAAAGAGGCGTTCTACAAGAATGAGACGCTGAAGCGGATCGCCGAATCGCCCGACGGCGGCGCGGCTGCCTTGGAGTTCCTGAAAGAAGAGCAGCGCATGAAGGACCTCAAGCGCCGCGAGGGGCGCAAGGTTGGCGGGTTGGTTAACTTCACCGTTGGCCTGGTCCTGACGATCTTTTTGTTTACGATTCGCGCCACCTTCCCGAACGAAGAGTGGTTTTATCTCGTTGGTCTGGTTCCGTTGTCTGTCGGCGCGGCGTTGCTGGCCTATTCCTATTGGCTGGCACCGAAGGACTAATTCCCATCTCAGTTGCTGGAATCAACACGCCCAAAGGCAGGCTCGCATATCGACTGAGCTTCGCCTTTGGGTCGTTTCTTGCGGCCAGCATTCTCTCTGTTCCTTAAGTCCGTAAATGCCCCAATCAACTTGCCAATTCTTCGTGTAAATACTTTCTGAATCCAATTAGATGTATATACATCTAATATTTCATGTCAGCACCTCGCCCCCCATCGTTACCCTGCTTGTGCGCCAGCCTGCGTCGCACATCGCGAAAACTCACTCAAATCTATGAAGAGGCGCTGCGCCCGGTCGGTCTGCGGGCGACACAGTTCACCGTGCTGCAATTTCTCTCTCTTGCCGGTGAAGTTTCTCAATTGCAATTGGGACAAATGCTGGCGATGGATAGCACTACCCTCACGCGCACACTCACCATCCTGCATCGGCATGGCTGGATCGCAAAGCACCGGGGTAAGGATCGCCGGGAGTGGCGCCTTGGGCTGTCCAGATCTGGAGAGAAACAGCTCCAGAACGCATTGCCCTATTGGGAAAAACTACAGGCAGATCTGCGTACTCAACTCGGCAATCAGCGCTGGGATCAGTGGATGCAGATGACCCACGACCTTACCACCATACTCGCCGAAGCAACTATTCCAAATTAGGAGAATCGCTATGACTCATCCAAACTATGCAAAAATCAGCCTCGGCCTTATTGGAGTCTGGTTTGTTTTTTATCTAGCAGCCTCAGCATTGCATGTTTTCATGATCGGAAGGGGTGTACCACCTCTACCCGTTGCCCTTGGAATCGGCACTCTCTTGCCGCTCGCCCTATTCCTTATCTGGTTTGGACTTTCCGCAGGATTTCGCGAATTTACCATGACCTTGAACCCGCGCATCTTGACGTTCGTACAAACTTGGCGGACTGAAGGATTCGTCTTTCTCGTGCTATATACTTACGGCATTCTGCCCGGGTTCTTCGCGCAACCTGCGGGCTTCGGAGACATCACCATCGGCTTGACCGCTCCGTTGGTCGGCCTGCTACTCGCCCGCCCCAAATTTCGTAGGAGTTTTATCTTCTGGCAGAGTCTTGGCGTGCTTGATCTGGTTGCTGCTGTCTCGCTGGGCGCGGCCGTCCGGCTGATTGACCCGCATGGCGCCACTACCAATGCGATGACCGTGCTTCCCCTCAGCCTGATTCCTACCTTTGCGGTGCCACTGTTCCTCATCTTGCATTTCATCTGCATCCAGCAAGCTCGCCGGTGGAAGGTAGAGGAGATACGGAAGAGTGGTCAACCCCTGGAAGCGACCGGATCTATCGCATAAGATAGCCACTATTGCTCGATCCTCGTCTTGGTATTCGCATAAGGAACCCGGCCATCGTCTCCTATGGCTGCAACGCCGCACAATATCAATGACCCCGAACTAGTTACCTCGCACAAGGCCATTGATTTTGTAATTTTGGCAGACGGCCTGTAAGCCGAATTCTGTCGAGGACGGTCATTCCTCTAGGCGGCGCATTGCTGCGCGCGCTCCTCAGCGACCTACCCGCGGGTTTGGCGCGCCGGGCCGGTGCGCCGCTGCGGCTTGCGCCGCAACATTCCCGCCTATTTGGTCTTGCTCCGTGTGGGGTTTACCCTGCCATGCGCTTCACAACGCACGCGGTGCGCTCTTACCGCACCGTTTCACCCTTACCCGCGCCATTGCTGGCACGGGCGGTTTGTTTTCTGTGGCACTTGCCGTCCCGGAGCCTTGACGCTCCAGTCCCGGACGTTATCCGGCACACTGCCCTGCGGAGTTCGGACTTTCCTCTCCCGGCGCGCCCTGCGGCCCACCGGCAGCGACCGTCCAGCCGCCTGCCAGTCTGTATGGTAACGCACCCGGAAGACGCGATGCGAACCGTAGGCGCGAATCAGCTTTACCGACCCGCCTACAGATAAGCCAGCGCGCAGGAAAATCTATATAGAGAACTGCACATTCCACGACGGGCGCAGCCTGTGCGATACTGAAAGAACTGCACTACGCGCCCGCATTCCTCCTGTGCGGCCAGTCGTCGCGGCCAGTTTACTGGCAGACGCTGGCAGCTTTGACGCAAGGATGCGAATTGCGCACCACCCGAGCCGGGATGGCGGAACTGGCAGACGCAGCGGACTCAAAATCCGCCGACCCTTGCGGTCATGGGGGTTCGACCCCCCCTCCCGGCACCAGACCAGCCAGTGACTCACAAGGCCCCTGTATCTTCGGATGCGTTTTCTGTTCGAAATCCGAAACAATGACGCATCGCACACAAACAGGCCGCGTTAGGAGACGGCGGCCAAGTGTCCAGTGTGGGCATCGCTAAGGGCTGACTCCAGCGGTGCCAGTGCAGCGGTGACGGTGGCCTTGCGCGGGCCGCGCTTGCGCACGAGCAGCACGCGCGTGCGCTCCAGCAGATCCTGCGGCGTGCAGGCTCCCTTGGGCAAGAATGCGTCGGCACGGCTGTTCTGGTCGTAATGCTTGACGCTGCCGCTGAGCAAAATCGCAGGCACCCAGGGCGCGATCTCCTTGATGCGCTCCACCAGCTCGCTGCCGCTGCAACGCGGCATGATCAGGTCGCTGACGACAAGGTCGATGTCACCTTCGCGCTCGAAGATTTCCAACGCCTCTTGCGCGCTGGTGGCCGGCAGCACGCGGTAACCTTTGGTTTCAAAAACGAATTTGCGGACAGAAAGCGCCTGCTCGTTGTCATCCACGCAGAGAATCTTTTTCTTTGGACGCATCGTACCGTTTCACCACTCCGTGCATTGCTGCACCGCTGCTGCGGGACTGATCCCGCGCCCCGATTTTGACCGCAGCCCAGCGCTCCGCCATAACGGACAGGTGCGCGCGCCCGGCGGAGATGCACCTGCGTGCAGGTCCCTCTGCGCTGCGCAGCCCCGTGCTTGCGGCTGCGAGCTGCCAGACTGCGGAGGACAAAGCACCGGATGCATGGTTGCCTCTGCGCCGCGCGGCCCTTGTGCGGGTCAGCTTTGGGAGCAATGATCCCGGCAGCCGGGCGGCAGGCGCTTCGTCCTAACTCAAATTGTTCTGTTTCCCTTGAAGCGAACGCTTGCGCGCCGCCGCGTTTCAGGAACGCTTGCCAAGAGTACGAAGGCGGGCAGCCCGTGTAAATGGCAAATTTTAGGCGAAGATGGAGTGAATTATTTCCTCTCTTCCACGCTGGCCCTGTCTGACGTTGCAGCAACGCGGGTTGGCCGCGCAGCGCTTGTTGAAAGCATGTGAATTTTCGCCGGAAAAGATGTCGAAGTGCATCGGAAACAGTGCGCGATTTTTTACGGAAATTTCAAAATTCGCTGGACGGGATTTTTTGTCTGAGTGTGGCGACATCTCGTCAGCGGGAAGCGAGGCGCGCCTCACATCTCCTCGGACGGCAGCGCGCTCCAGTCGGGTTTGTATTTGGCACGGCGGCTCTGCTGTGCCGGGCGCTGCGCAGGCAGCGTGCGCGTGGCAGCAGGCTGGCCGACGCGGTCGCGCGCGTTGGCCTTGACGGCCTTGGTCTTGGAAAAGACCTGTTTTTTTCTTGATTGGCCAAGCTTGGACTTCTTGCTCATACTGCGCACTCCTGAAAGGTGTTGCGCCCGATGGATGGGCGTTGACCGCACAATCTGCACATCCGTAGTAGGGTTATTTTAGGAGTTTTCCCATGGAAGAGCGGGATTTTTTTAACGAGACTGCGGAGCAACGCACGCACACGCTGACCTGCCCGCACTGCGGCAAGGCCGAGGAGTACGCCGTGGGCTGGCTGGTGCGCCGCAAAAAGGCACAATTGCCGCGCCAAGCCGATGAGCGCGACCGTGCACGGTTTGCCAAGGCGCAGAATTACATGGTGCGCAAGGACGACATGACAGCCTGCAAGAACATCCGCTGTCGCAAACGCTTTGAGATTGCCGGGCTGCAATCCGTGGTGTTTTTGGATTGAGGCGTTTATTTTCGGTCCGCGTGTTCGCGATCGCGGAAACGTTGTTGCCCCTCACACCCGGCGCAATGAGTGCGTCTGAATGAGGCACCCAAGATGGCGTCTTTTTTGGCGTTGGATACATCTAAAGACTTAGGAAAGAGCAAAACCTCAGCGTATTTTTTTAATAGGAGCAATTCCGCATGATGAAGTCCGTTGGCTATGCCGCGCAAAATGCAACCACTCCGCTGGCCCCGTTTTCCTTTGAACGCCGCGACCCCGGCCCGAATGATGTGGTGGTCGAAATCCAATACTGCGGCGTCTGCCACTCCGACCTGCATCAGGCGCGCAAGGAGTGGGGCAACTCGCTCTACCCGATGGTTCCCGGCCATGAGATCGTCGGCAAGGTGACGCGCGTAGGCGGCGCGGTGAAGAAGTTCAAGGCCGGCGACTTGGCCGGCGTGGGCGTGATGGTCGATAGCTGCCGCACCTGTCCAAGCTGCAAGGCCGGCGAGGAGCAGTACTGCGACCAGGGCATGGTCGGCACCTACAACGCGCGCGATCACAAGGGCGAGCTGACCTTTGGCGGCTACTCCAACAACATCGTGGTGGGTGAGCGCTATGTACACACCATCTCACCCAAGCTGAATCCGGCAGCCGTGGCGCCACTGCTCTGCGCCGGCATTACGACCTACTCCCCGCTGCGCCACTGGAAGGCGGGCAAGGGCAAGAAGGTCGGCATCATTGGTCTGGGCGGATTGGGCCACATGGGCCTGAAGTTTGCGCATTCCTTCGGCGCACACGTGGTGCAATTCACCACCTCGCTCAGTAAAAAAGAGGACGCGCTGCGCTTGGGCGCGGATGAAGTGGTGCTTTCCAGCGACGCCGCGGCGATGCAGAAACACGCCAACAGCATGGACTTTATTTTGGACACCGCCGCCGCGCCACACGATCTGAATGCGTATCTGGCGCTGCTGAAGCGCGATGGTGCAATGGCGCTGGTCGGACTGCCGGAGGTCCCGCCCACGGTCATCACGGGTGCGCTGGCCTTCCGCCGCCGCTCGCTGAGTGGATCGATTATTGGCGGCATGCCCGAGACGCAGGAGATGCTCGACTACTGCGGCGAGCACAACATTGTGGCCGATATCGAGATGATTCCCATCCAGAAGATCAACGAAGCCTACACGCGCATGGCGAAGAACGATGTGAAGTACCGCTTTGTGATCGACATGGCCTCGTTGCAGAAGTAAGTGGTCGCATCAGCACACGAGCCCAGGTCTCAGAATCGAGACCTGGGCACCCTGCACCCAGCACATATCTCTTCCCAACGAATCGCAGCGCGCAGACGAGTCTGCGGCTTATCCCCCCAAGAAATAGCTGAAGTTCCTGCCACTCGTCCGCTGGTGCAGGCTGACGTCGAAATGAAAAAGTAATTTTCTGGTGGCTGGATAAGCGAGGCTACTTGCGGGGTTTTCTGAAGAGGAACAGGTGCTGTCCCTCAATGTCATCCTGTATGCCTAGGCAGGAAGCTTTAGAAATATCCGGCGCGGAAAATCCAGCACGGGTAATCAGGCGGGTTGCGTCCTCGGCCACTCGCGCAAAGCAGTTGAGTCCCAATCGCAACTTAGCGCGGCCTTTCAGGCTCATATCACTTTTCCACTCGGCTTCCAGCTTCCAATTTGCGGCCCCTTGAAGAACGATGTGGCATATCACGACAGCATCTGGTTTGGCCAAACGATGCAACTCCGCCAGGATCGAGGTGAAGACGGCATCATCAACATGCTGGATCACAGCGAAGGAGTAGACCACGTCGATCGATTCCGCCGGAAGATCGATCGCGCCCTGCTGGCCGACCCGGACGTAGCGCAGGTTGGGCGCTGAATTCAAGATGCTGGCACATGCCAGCACCCCATCCGAGATGTCACAAGCGATGACACTTTTCGCATATTTGGACGCAGCCGCCGCCAAAAAACCCGGGCCGCAGCCGAAGTCAAGAACGGCGGAGTCCGGCCCTACATACTTCTTAACGAGGCAGTCGATAAGAATCTGCCTGCTGGCCACGTTGCGGGACCATTCCGATTCCAGAAACTCTCGCCGGGAAAGACCTTGGTTGGATTCATTTCGGTAAAAATAGTGAGGACTCATCGCCAAGAACTCAAGGGCGAGTCGGCGCTTCCATCGCCGCGGTGCCATCTGCAACAATGCACGTACCCAGGGTGCGCCCAGAAAGACCTGCGGGCCACTCGACGCAATGGTCCATGTAAAGATCGAGATTGCTTTCTTCAATGGATTCACGATCCACTCACCAAGAGGTTGGACTTACAGTTTGAACATCCAGAGGACAGAGCACACAGCAAAAGCAGCGTGGAATCAAGTCGTCCATCACCAGAGTGCACGATACCAGAAAAACCCCCTCCTACGAAGATGGGGGCTAGCGAATTGAATCGACATTCAACGAATCTTGGCTGGATCCTTCCCGCCAAAATTCTCTGGATTCTTCACTGCGGTCGCTGTTGCGACCTTCGCTCAGAATGACTCCGTGGTCAGCTATTGTGCATGCACTTTGTCATTCCGAACGAGCGCGAGTTGAGAAATCTGCGATTGCATGTTGACGGCTACCGACAGAACTATTCCATTCTCAAAATCCGCTGCGATACAAAAGTTCCACCAACCCAGCCGCAGCCAGGCAATAGACGCCGAACCAGTGCCAGCGGCCTGATTCCAACCAACGGCTGAGCCACTTTAACGCCACCAGACCTGCAAGAAATGAACAGACTGCTCCCAGCAAGCTCGGCATCATCGCTGAAGTCAGCGATGCGGAAGCCAGCGCCGTGCCCTGATGCAGATGCTCGACCTTGAGAAGGCGAAGCACCTCACGCGCAATGGCTGGGGGCGTGAGCACCACGGCCAGCGCAAAGCTAAAAGCCTCGGCGCGCGCCTTGGTCACGCCCGTCAACATGCCAATGGAAATTGTCGCGCCGCTGCGCGAAAATCCACGAAAGGGCAGGCACAAACCCTGCACCGCGCCGATCCATCCGGCCTGGCGCGCCGTGCATTCCACGGCATCCTGCGCAGCCGCGGGCGAGGGCTGCTTGGCAGCGAGTCCCGCAATCAAAATCAAGACTCCGGCAACGGCCAGCGCGGGAGCGATCAGATCCAAGCGCCCAAAGAGTTGCTCGACCTCCGCATGGGGCGTGCCGCGCAACAGGATATGCTCGATACACTCGATGAGTCCGCCGCCAATGAGTGCAGTCCAGAACGTGGCCAACATAGCAAGCCATGCAAATCGTTGGAAGGTTGCCGCACTTTGAAAATACGTCGCGCGCCACTGCCGCCAAAAATATACGATCACAGCAAACATGGTGCCTGTGTGCAGCATGACCAGCAG
>DAHUZD010000223.1 GCA_027306745.1 Acidobacteriaceae bacterium | reverse complement strand
GAGACGGGCAGCGGTGTCGAGCACGCCCTGCTGGACGCGATCGTAAGGGAAGTAGGGCCGGACGGATTGCGAGTCAAAGTGAAAGGCCAGCGTGCGGTACTGCTCATACCAGTAGGTGACGCTATCGGCGGGGATGGCGTCCAGGCCGGGCTGATGCTGGCGCGCAAAGTCGAGCACGAGCGCATATTCCCTGGCTGCGCCGGGTTGCGAGGCGCGGTCGAGTTCGGCGAGAAAGGTGCGAACGCCAGCAGCGGAGCCAATCATCTGATCGGCGGTGGCTAGATCGGCCCAAGTAGCGAAGCCGAGGGTCTGGGCCAGCTCCTGCCGCGTGCCCAGCAGATCAAGCAGTACGGCACGGTTGGCCGGATAGGCGCGCGTGTTGTAGGCCAGATACATGCGCTCGCGCAAGGCGGCACTTTGAGCAAAGGTGAGCACGGGCATGTAGTCGGTGTAGTCGGTGGTGAGCTGGAGCGAACCATCGGCAGCGGGATGATGACGGGCGAGAAAATCCGTGGGCAGGCCGGCGAGTTCATCGGGCGTGGCGGTGACCGTGTTGACATGTTCCTGCACGTTACGTCCAAAGATCAGGCTGAGCTGCGTTATCTTTTCCTGCAATTTTTGGATGCGCGCGCGCGTGGCATCGTCCTTGTCCACACCGGCCAAGCGGTACTCCAGCAAGGTGCGGCGCAGATAGTACTGCGTAGCAGCATCGGCGTGGGTGGCGTCGATGGCAGACAGTGCGCGGTAGACAGGCTGGTTGAGCGAGAGGGCCACGCTGGCCTCGGTGATGGATTGCACCAGGGACTCGGCAGCATCGCGCATCTCCTTTTGCGGCGCAACGGAGTAGAGCAGGCCGGTTTCGGAGCTGGCCAGATTCAACTCCGCCAGGGCACGGTCGTAGGGCACAAGTGTGTTCTCAATGGTTGGCGCGGCGGGGTTGGCCAGCAGCGTGGCGATGGCGGACTGTTGAGCCTGCAAATGCCCCCGCACCCAGGCCTGCAACTGCTCTGGCGTGCGCAGGTTGGCCCAGGCGTGGAGTGGGTCAGCGGCGCTGGCCGACGGTTGGGCTGGCGATGTGACGGGCTGAGCGGCCGGGAGCTGGGCTGGAGCTTGGGCAGGCGTCTGGGCGGGGGGTTGGGCGGCTCCGGCGATTGAGCCGGGCACAACGACGGCCATGCCCAGCAGACCGAACCAGGAAGCCCCGGGGAAACGAGGAACGAACATGAGGCGCATCTCCTTGGATGGAAAGACGTTGCCAATGGAGCGCAGCGTGGCTGGCCGTGCCCAGACAGGCCCAGAATACCACTGGAGCGGGCCGCTGGATGGACCGGCCCGGGTGCGGGCTGGCTTCTTCCGGGGAGTTGGCAGCATCCAACGCAAAGAAATTTCTTTGGTTTTGCACCGGAAAGTGTGCAGGCAGGGGAAAATCTCCGATATGCTAAGAAATTCATACGAAAGTGGTTGCATCGGCAGGAAACGCCGGAGTACGATCCGCAATTGCGGCCAAGAGAAGAAACGGAAGCCATGAAAAGTGCAAGTACGACCCTTTATCCCATGCAGTATCTGCAATCCCGCCTGAGCCGGATTTGCGTCGCCATCATCGGTGAGACAGCGCAGGAGATGATTGAGCGCGCCGAGTCCGCTGTGCGCGAAAACACGTTTTTGGAGTTCCGGCTGGATTACCTGGACAAACCGCTGCTGGCGATTCCAAAGCTGAAGCAGTTTTTGCATGACCACCGCGAGGCGACGGCCATCGCCACCTGTCGGCGCGCGGCCAACGGCGGCAAGTTCAAGGGCACGATCGCCTCTGAATTAGAAGTGTTGACGAAGGCCGCTGCGGCTGGATGCCAGATCGTGGACCTGGAGTTGCAGACGGCCGAGTCGGTCAAGGCGGCGGGCGTCAAAAAGTTCCGCGAGTGCGGCGCGGCGCTGTTGATCTCGTACCACGACTTTGCCGCGACGAAAGATCTGGAATCAATCTACGATCGCATCCGGCCCTTTGCGCCGGAGATCATCAAGATTGTGCCAACGGCCAAGTGCCTGGCCGACAACGTGACGATCATGCGCTTTTTGGAAGAGAAGCGAGATGAGGCGCGCGTGGTGGGCATCTGCATGGGCGACTTTGGCCTGATCAGCCGGGTGCTGGGCGTGCGCGCCGGCAGCCTGTTCACCTTTGCCGCGGCGACGGTGGGCGAGGAAACTGGGCCGGGACAGATCGCGGCGCGAACCCTGCTGGAGACGTATCGGCTGGACCAGGTGGAGGCGGGCACGCGCGTCTATGGTGTGGCGGGCAATCCCATCCGGCATTCGCTGTCTCCCATCATGATGAACACGGCCTTCCGGCGTGAGACGGTAAGTGCGGTTTTTTTGGCGCTGCAAACGGCCAAGATCAAAGACCTGCTGCTGCTGGTGCACAAGGTTCCCGTGCATGGGCTGGCGGTGACGATGCCGCTGAAGCAGGAGATTATGGATCACCTGGACCGGACGGAGGCGCTGTCAGAAAAGATTGGCGCGTGCAACACCGTGGTGCGCTCACAGGATGGCAAGTTGATCGGCTACAACACGGATGTGCAGGTTGTGGTGCGTCCGCTGGAGCAGCGGATGCCGCTGCGCAAGGCCAAGGTGCTGGTGCTGGGCGCAGGCGGAGCGGCGCGGGCGGCCGTCTTTGGACTGTGCGACAAGGGCGCTGAGGTGACCATTCTGAACCGGACGCCGCAGACGGCGCAAAAGCTGGCACGCGAGGCCGGGGCCAAGACCATCCGGCGGGATCAGGTGGCCAAGACTGGCTTTGACATCATCGTGAATGCGACATCCGTCGGCATGGTCGGCAACAAGCAGCAAACGATTCTGGAAGAAAAGGAATTGAATGCCCGGCTGGTATTTGATTTGGTCTACAACCCGATTGAGACGCCGTTGCTGCAAATGGCGCGCAAGAAGGGCATCCCGGTGATTCCCGGCGCGGAGATGTTTGTGCAGCAAGGAGCGGAGCAATTCCAACTGTGGACGGGCAAACCGGCTCCGCGGGAGGAGATGTGGCGCGTGGTGACGCACGCGCTGCGCCAACAGGCCGAGGCGGCCAAGTAGGCTCCACGCAGACCCGCCCAGCCCCAGCACGAAAACAGGAACGGGAAGAGGTTGCAGGATGATGCGCAAGATTCTGCGGTTCAGTGGACGCATGCTTCCGTATGTGGGATGGCTGGCGCCAATGGTCGGCCAGGCGCTGGATGGCAAGATGCAGGGGATCCCGGTGGCGATCCGGGACATGAAGAGGCACCTGCAAACACTGCACAGCACGCAGCAAGAGGTGGGGCCTGCGCTGGCCGTGCAGATCGAGCAACTCAACCGGCTGGAGCAGAAGTGCAGCACGATCCAGCACGCGGTGGAGGACTTGCAGCACGAGCAGGCCGAGGTGGCACGGCAGATGCGGCGGCTGATGGCCTGGGTGCAGGGTGCGGTGCTGGCCGGAGTCAGCGGCCTGGTGATTCTGCTGTATCTGGTGGAGCGGCAGGTGCGGCACTGCGGTCTACATTTGTAACCGCCCGACCGGCGGGACAAAGGGTGCAGCTTCGGCGATGAGCCGAGCGGCATACATCTGTTGCAACAGGCATTCACACAGGATTCATCTGCATTTGCGCAGCATTTTGCCTCCAGATTTCCCTATTGCCAACTCTTGACGCGAAGGGCTAGTATTCAGGGCAACGCACAGCACAGCCTTTTTGCGAGGCGGGCTAGTTCGACACAGCACCAGAGCCGTACTGTTTGTCTATTGGAATGCATTGCCTGATCGGCCATTCTTACCAGCGTAATGGAGTGAGATTGTATGGCGTGGTATGCCTATTGCATTGCTGAAAAACAAGCTTTTCCCGAAGTGGATCATCACCGGAAACCGATTCCCCTCCAACAAATGACAGGCGTCTACGGACGGCCCGTATACCTGTACCCAGCCAGCGACTTTGCCATGATTGTGAGCGAGCATGAGGGAGAGTTGCACCCGAAGGCCGCCGTGGAACACGCGCGCGTCATCAGCGGCTGTTTCCAACTGGCAACTGTGCTGCCCTTCCGTTTCGGCACGGTTTTTGCCGACGATGCGGCCCTGCGGCGCAGCGTGCGCAGCAACCAACGGCAGTTTGCGGCCAATGTGGAGCGGCTGCGTGGCAAGGCGGAGATGCACCTGAAGGTGGTGCTGCACGACGTTTGCCCGGAGACGCCCAAGTTTATCGGCACGGCCTGTGCAGGGCGGGAGTATCTGACCCGGCTGCGCGAAACGGCCTGCGTGCAGCGCGACCGGCAATCGCTGGCCCGCTCCATCTGCATGCAGATGCACCGCATGTTTTCTCCGCTGGCCGAAGAGATCACCTGCCGCAGAAACGAGTCGGGCCGGATGCAACTGGACATCGCGCATTTGATCGACCATGGCAGCGTGGAGCGGTACCAGAGCAAGTATTCCAGCGCCAGCCAGGCTCTGCATGAGTGCAGCATGGCCTTGGCCGGGCCGCTGGCTCCGTACCACTTTGTGCAGCACACCCAGCGGGCCGTTCCGGCGGCGATGGGACACGCCTAGCGCTTCCACGGCGGAAGCACGCACAACCCCCTGCGGGCAGATGGTTCGCAGGGGGTTGTTTTTTGTGCAGCATAAAATCAAGGGGAGGTTCTTGCAGATTTTTCATGGCAACCAAGGTCACTTTTAATTACGAGAAGTATCACACGGTGGGCTACGATAGCGGCACTGTCGCGGTAAAGCCGGCCCTGACCACTAGCGCACGGCTCTACGTGATACACAACGAGACAACCAACTATAAGGTGTACGTTGGCACCGCCACGGACGTGAAAGACAGGTTCAAGGGCCGCATTGATGTGTGCAGGGAGCTGGGCTTCAGCCAGGAACAAATGGATGCCATTTCATTTTTCGTGGTGCAAATCAAAATCGACGACACGCCTGCCCCGCCAGACAAGTACGGATGGAGCGGCGGAATTGACGTGGAACGTCTGCTGATCCGCACCTACATGCAAAAGATCGGATGGTCGGTGCGCAATTCTGTCAAGACAGAACAATTTCAGAATGGAACCGGCGGCACGCTGCAATGGGAGCTGGTCAACAATGCCGGAATCATCAATTTCGGCACACACAACTATTCCCTGACGAATGGATCGAGCCTGTAGGCAGGACGGCTCCGCACCGGCTACGATGGGCAAAAGAGGAAACCGGCACGCCATGGTTCGAACCCAGACGGTCACGGCACTCATTCTGCTTTTGCCGACGCAAAATTTTTTGCAGGCGCAGACGGCCGCGGCGGCGAGCGCACCGCTGACGGTGGCTGCGATCTTTGCCGAGCATGGCGGGCCGGTGGGTGAGGCTCCAAAGGATTTTGTCTGGAGCGCTGACGGGCGCACGGTCAGCTATGTTTCCGCCGACGATGAGCACGGCGAACCGGGAGACGTGATCGGCATCGACGCGGCCACGGGCGCAGCCACCGTACTGGCTGACGGCAGCCGCATCGCTACGCTGGGCGAGATGGCCGCGGCGCAAGGCGCAGGCACGGCCATCCGCGACCGCGACCACCGCGCGCGCTATGACGAGGCCAGCTACCAGTGGACGCCGGATGGAAAACATCTGCTGTTGGACACCAACGGAGCCTTGTGGCTGCATGATGTGCAGAGCCGGGCCGATGTACGCGTGGGCGCAACCGGACTCGGCAGCGGCGACGATCCCAAGTACTCCCCGGATGGAACGCGGCTGAGCTTTGTGAGCGGAAACAATCTGCACGCGATGACCGTGGCCGATGGCCAAGAGACGGCGCTGACGGCCACGCGCAGCTCTGCCGTGTTGAATGGCGCGGTGGATTGGCTGTATGAAGAGGAGCTGGATGCGCGCAGCAACAGCTTCTGGTCGCCGGATTCGCAGCATAGTGCGTACTTGCAGACGGACGAGACGGCCGTGCCGCGCTATCCACTGACCGACTGGATGGGCCGTCATGCCGTCGTGGAGATGCAGCGGTATCCGCAGCCGGGCGACGCCAACCCGGCGGTGCGCGTGGGCGTGGTGAGCACCACAGGCGGGGCGACGGTGTGGATGAAGATTCCGCTGGCCGAAAATCAGGATTATGTTCCCCGCCTGGGCTGGGTGAATGCGCACGCGGTGTGGGTGGAGGTGTTGCGGCGCGATCAACGGCGGCGCTCCATCTACCTAGCCGATGCAACCACGGGACGCGCGCGGCGCATATTGACGGAGACCGACCGACGATTCCTGGACGAGAACTACGATGTGGAAGTTTTTGGCAACGGGCGGCTGCTGTGGACAAGCTGGCGCGATGGGCACATGCACCTCTATCTGTACCGGTTCGACGCCGAGCACCCGGTGCTGGGCCGGGCGCGGCTGGAGCAGCAACTGACGCGCGGGCTATGGGATGTGCTGAGCGTTTGCGCCGTCGATGAAAAGCGCGGTGTGGTGTATTTCACATCCAACGAGAGCGACCCACGTGAGGAAATGCTGTGGCGGGTGCATCTGGACGGCACAGGCAAAACGATGCTGAGCACGGTGCACGGCGTGCACGACATCCACTTCAACGCGCAGGGCGACCACTACGTCGACACAATTTCCACGCGAATGACGCCTCCGGTGGTGAGCGTGTGCGCGGTGGAGGGAACATGCCACCCCTTTTGGAAGGCGCACGCGTTGCCGCCGGGCCTGACGCTAGTGCGACCGGAGTGGGTGGTGAGCCGCGCCGCCGATGGAACACCGCTCTATGGCGAGTTGCTGCTGCCACCCGGGCACACGGCGCGGGCCAGCGTGCCGCTGATTCTGAATCCCTACGGCGGGCCGCATGTGCAGACGGTGCGGGAAAAGTGGGAGAAGAATGCTCTGTTTGACCAGCTTCTGGTGGAACACGGCCTGGCCGTGCTGCGCGTGGACAATCGCGGCATGGGACATCGCGGGCGGAGTTTTGCGCAGGCAGCCTACCGGGACTTTGGGCCGGTGCAGTTGCAGGATCAATTCCACGTGCTGGACGCCGTACTGGCGGAGCACCCGCAACTGGACGGCCAACGGCTGGGATGGTGGGGCTGGAGCTGGGGCGGAAGCTTTACGCTGTATGCGATGACGCACTCAACGCGCTTGGCTGTGGGCGCGGCCGTGGCACCTGTGACGGATTGGCGGCTGTATGACTCGGCGTATACGGAACGGTATTTGAGCCTGCCGAAGGACGACGCGCAGAACTACACCGAAGACGCCGTAGTGAGCAGTGCGGACCATCTGCATGGACGCTTGCTGGTGGCGCATGGCACGGGCGACGACAATGTGCACGTGGCGAACACGATGCAGTGGATCGATGCGCTGATGGCCGCTGGCTCAAGCTGCGATCTGTTGCTGTATCCGCGCCTGACGCACTCCCTGGATACGCCAGAGGCGCGCGCGCAGTTGTATGGAAAAATTCTGGCGGAGTTTGAGCAAGTGCTGCATCCGGTGCCGTAGTGGTGGGGTGTTGGACCGATCCCACGTTCGCTACGCGAAGGATGGAGCACCCGGTTCAATTGCCAAGGCAGGGTTCAGTGATCCCATGTCTCAAATGCGAGTCCTGGGGCACCCAATCTCCACTCCCCCGAGATTTTGTTAGCAGCTCGTTTGAATAACAAAAATAGTCATTCTGAATGGAGCGTGCGCAATGAAGAATCCAGAGGGTGATGGCTGGGTCGATTCAGCCCATACCGTCTGGATTCTTCGCTACGCTCAGAATGACACTCTGTCGTTGGGTAAGGATGTACAGAGTTATCCAACATCCTTCAGACGGAACCACGATCCAATTTTGTGAACACTAGGCATGAAAACGCGCTAGGACTGGGTGGGGGCTTGTGCGCAGACCACACGTGGAATGCCTTGCAGGTCGGGGAGAAATTCGATCTGCCGCCAGCCGGGGAGCAGCGCGGCGACACCAGCGCGTTGGCCAGCGCCGATCTCTGCGAAGAGCCAGCCGGATGGGGCCAGCACGGTGCGGGCCTGAGGCAACAGCCGCGCGTAGACTTCCAAGCCGGTAGCGCCGGCAAAGAGCGCCTGCGCCGGTTCATGCTCACGGACTTCGCGGGGCAGCGTGGCGCGTTCGACCTCGGCGATATAGGGCGGATTGGAGACAACAGCATCGAAGCGCTCGTGCAACTGCGGCGCAAGCAGATCGCCTTCCACCCAGCGGATGCGCGTGGCCACGGCATTGCGTTCGGCGTTGCGGCGAGCGACGGAGAGCGCAGCCGGGCTGATGTCGATAGCGGTGACGTGGGCCTGCGGCAGAGCGTGGGCCAGCGCGACGGCGATCGCTCCCGAGCCCGTGCCCACATCCACGATGCGCGGCGCGGGATGCGCGCGCAGATGATGGATGGCTGCTTCGACCAGGTGCTCCGTCTCCGGGCGCGGAATGAGGACGGCTGGTGTGACGAAAAATGGCAGGCCGAAAAACTCCTGCTCGCCGAGGATGTATTGGATGGGCGCGCCGCGCAGGCGCTCTGCGAGCAGCGTGCGGTAGCGTTGCTGTTCTTCAGGTGTGAGCGAGCGTTGGGGGTGCGCCAGCAGCTCCGCGCGCGTGCAGCCGAGCACAAATTGCAGCAGCAGTGCGGCATCCTGCTGGCTGCGCATTTGCAGTTCGGGGTCGGCTGCAAGCTGCGCCGCGCCGAAGGTGCGTGCCGCAGCAATCGTCCAGCTTGGGGTCATGGCTGCATCCAGAGCCGCCGGATCAGGCGGGAGTTTCGGCCTCGGCCTTGAGCCGCTCGGCCTGGCTCCAAGCGATAAGCGCGTCGATGATGGGTTGCAGCTTGCCCTCCATCACATCGGCGAGCTGGTGCAGCGTGAGGCCGATACGGTGGTCAGTGAGCCGGTTCTGTGGGAAGTTGTAGGTGCGGATTTTTTCGCTGCGATCGCCAGAGCCGACCATCTGCTTACGCTCCTTGGCCAGCGCCTGCTGCTGTTTTTCCATCTCCATTTCATACAGGCGGGAGCGGAGAACGCGCAGAGCCTTTTCGCGGTTGTTGATCTGCGATGTTTCGTCCTGACAACTGACCACGGTGGTGGTGGGAA
>DAHUZD010000222.1 GCA_027306745.1 Acidobacteriaceae bacterium | reverse complement strand
TGAAGAACAGAGCATCGTGCTGCTGAAGAACCAGGGCGGAATTCTGCCCCTGCGAGCGGCTGCGCTGCATCGCGTGGCACTCATTGGCGGGCATGCGGACGTGGGCATGATCTCCGGTGGAGGCTCGGCCCAGGTCGATCCCATCGGCGGCAACGCGATTCTGCCTCCAGGTCAGGGAGCTACGCACTGGCAGGAGCATATCTGGTTCCCCACCTCGCCGATGAAAGCGCTGCAAGCGGATCTACCCAACGTGCACGTTGAGTACAACTCCGGCGACGATCCAGCCGCTGCCGCAGCCTTTGCCAAGAATGCGGATGTGGCGATTGTCTTCGCGCATCAGTGGGCGTCGGAGGGCATGGATCTGCCTACGCTCGCGCTATCCGGCAATCAAAATGCGCTCATTGCGCAGGTGGCTGCTGCCAATCCCAATACGATTGTGGTGCTGGAAAATGGCAGCCCGGTCACGATGCCATGGATCGACCAAGTCCGTGGCGTGGTGGAGGCATGGTATGCCGGCACGCGCGGCCACGTCGCGCTGGCCAATGTGTTGCTGGGCAAGGTAAACCCAACCGGCAAGCTGGCCATCACCTTCCCCAAGAGCGATGCCGACCTGCCGCACCGCACCATTCCCGCGCTTTCGGCTGAAGACATGGGCCAAGGCAACGGTGCCGTCAACGGCCCCACGCACATGCAGTCCAAGTACTCTGTGACCTACGACGAGGGGCTGAAGGTCGGCTACAAGTGGTATGACGCAGAAAAGAAGCCGGTGCTCTTTCCCTTCGGCTTTGGCCTGTCCTACACCACGTACAGCTACGCGGGCCTTGCTGTTGCGCCGGACGCGCGCAGCGTGCGCTTTACTGTGCGCAACACGGGCAGCCGCGCGGGAGCGGAGATTGCCGAGGTTTACGCCATGCTGCCCGCAGCGGCCAATGAGCCACCGAAGCGCTTGGTAGGCTGGGCCAGAGTGGAGTTGAAGCCCGGACAAAGCCAACAGGTCACCGTCAACATTGATCCGCAGTATTTGCTGGTCTTTGACGAGACGGCGAATGCGTGGAAGCGAGTTCCGGGAGCCTACACTTTTGCCGTGGGCGGTTCCAGCCAGAGCCTGCCACTGCAGCAGTCCGTCACGTTGCAATAGCCGCGGAACTCAATTCGCACTGGGCCGTTCACACATCGTGAGCGGCCCATTTTATTTGCAGGATATATCCGTGAGCGCAGGCCGTTCTCTCTCAACGAGAAAAGGCGAAAAGGCGTTCGTGAGACTCTGAACAAGTGCGGATCGCCCTCTCAGCGGCTAAAGCCGCACTGCAATGCTTGGACTTACAGACGGGCTGAAGCCCGTCCCCTTCAAAGCACAGACTGGTTCAGAGATTCCTTAGAACAGAATTTTGCTGCCGAGTTGCACGACGCGGTTGCCCGGCAGCCCGCCGGTGGTCACCAGGGCGTTGCCGTAGGAGTTGTTGTACTTGTTCGACAGAAATGGATTGACGGATGCGCCGGGGTTGTCGCCACCCACGCCAGCGTAGGGCGTGCCCAGATAATCGTGATTGAACAGGTTGTAGGCCGTCACCTGGAATTGCACGGAGACGCGTCCGACACAATGCAGTTCCTTGGCCAGCGAGGCGTCGGCCTCATAAAAATTTTGTCCGCGCAGAATGTTGCGGCCCGACCCTGGATAGGGATTGCCGAGCAGGATGGCCTCATTGGCGTTGTTCACAATCCAATGCACGGCGGACGGCCCCGTCGGCACCGGCGGGCCCGGCGAAGAGGGATTGAAGACCACGTAGCCTTTGCCCGGCCCGGCGTTGTAGGCCACGGTGTTCAGCGGAGCCTGAGGGTTGGACAGTACCAGTCGGCACGTGTCCGCTGGCAGAAAGGATTCGTTAAATGCGATGTCGCAAAAGCTGGTTTCTGGCGCGCCGGTCACTGGATTGGTGAAGCCCAGCGGCTGGTAGGCGTTGTAGGGCTGGCCAGTGTTGTAGGTGTAAACCATGTCATAGGTGTAGCCGCCAAGGAGCCGGTTCATCCAGCCGGATTGGTGCGCGTAGAACGGCAGCACATAGGTGATTCCCAGTGCAGCCACATTGGGGTAGGAGTTGCCGCTCACATTGCGCTCGGCGCGATCTGTATTCAGCGGATTCTGCGCATAGGCCAGTGTGGTGCCACCCGAGCCGTTGCTGAGAACCTCCGTTACGTTGTCGATGGTGCGGCTGTAGGTGTAGGAAAAGTTGGTGGTCAACCCATGCCAATTGCGCGTGATCAGGCTGGCTTGCAGGCCGTTGTAAAGCGAGAATGCGCCGTTGGTGATTTCGTTGACGTTGCCGCGCGCGCAGCTTGGCCGCCCGTATCCGGGCTGGGTTGCATCCGAACACAGCGAACCGGGAGCGACGATGTTGGGAAACTGCGTGGCCACAGGCAGCAGATAAGGATTGGCGTCGATGGACTGAAAGTTGTGCACCGTGTGATCGCCCACGTAGCGCAGAGATGCAAGCGCATTCGGCGTCAACTGATACTCCACGCCCAGCGAGTAGGTCTGCGTGTAGGGATTGAGAAACTTGGCTGGAAAGTAGGATTCGCTTTCCAGCGCCGGATTGCCACCTACACCCAGATACCGCAAGTCTGCCGCGCGAACGGTAGCGCCAGTCAACACGCCATTGGACGGCAGGCAAGGCCCGCCGCCGCAGGGGAAGGTGTTCATATTGACCAGCGGCGCGTGAGTGGCCGCGATCAGAAACATGTTGTAGAAGGCGGGATCGAAGCCGATGGAAAAGCCCCCGCGCACGACATAGCGTTGCGCAAAGGATGGATTCCAGGCAAAGCCCACGCGCGGCTCATAATCCTTCCAGTTGCGCGGAATCTCCGGCACGGTTGTGGTGCTCAGTGGCAGGCTGGTGCTCCAAAAGGGATTGGGGCCGGTCTGCTGCGCCAGACTCAGGTCATGTAGCTCGTTGACGGCCTGGCCAAAATACTCCCAGCGCAGGCCCAGATTCAGCGTCAGGTCCGGGCGGATGCGCCAGTCATCCTGTGCGTAGAGCGCCGCATCCTTTTCCGTGAATGGAATGACCGGGCTGCCGTTGGCCATCTGCACCAGACCGGTGCCAGAGGCGTCATGCAGCATGGCGTTCATATTGCTGTAGAGCAGCAGGCCGTTGTATCAAGGCAGAAAGACATTGGGCGAGTTTTGGTAATCCCACTCGCCGCCCAGGGCCAGGTTGTGGTTGCCGTGCGTCCAGTGGGCGTTGTTCTGCACCTGGGTGATTTTGATGG
>DAHUZD010000206.1 GCA_027306745.1 Acidobacteriaceae bacterium | reverse complement strand
TTGGAAGAATTGCCCAGCCCGATGACCGGGTGGCTGGCAGCCTGCTGCTTTTCTCTGGCCGCTCTCTCCAAAGAAACGGCCATCGCCACGCCGCTGGCGCTGGCTCTTTGGCATGGCATCGAGGCCCGCCGCAAGCCAGAGCAGTGCTGCTCGCATCTTCGCAACTCTGCACAACTGGCAACTCCGTTGTTGCCCCTGGCTGCGTGGTACGCCTATCACCTGCACAAAACCGGATACCTGCTCGGCAATCCTGGCTTCTTGCAATACAACGCCGTAGGCACGCTGCATCCGCTGCGCATTGCTCTGGCCTTCGCCATCCGCATCATGGACGTCACCGTCTACATGAATCTGTTTGTTCCCGTAGTGTGCATGGTGGCAGCCATGTTTTTGCCCGCGCTCCGCAATCAAAATGGCAGCCTGCGCCCGCGCGTCAACTGGAATGCCCAGGCGCAGATCGGCATGGTGCTCTTGGGTAACCTGCTGCTCTTCTCCGTATTAGGCGGAGCGTTGCTCACGCGCTATCTACTGCCGCTCTATCCTCTGGTGTTGCTGCTGTGCGTCTCCACCTGGCGGCGGCGCGTGCAGCAATGGGGCTGGCTGGTCGCGCTCAGCGGAGTTGCATTTCTGGCCGGCATCTTCGTCAATCCTCCATCCCGCTTTGCGCCAGAGGACAACCTCAGCTACCGCGACATGATCCAGTTGCAGCAGCAGGCCATCGCGCAATTGCTGCACCGCGATCCACATGCAGTGGTTCTGACGGCCTGGCCAGTCAGTGATGAGCTGACCAAGCCAGAATTGGGCTACGTGCGCAAGCCGGTGCCTGTGGTCGCAATCGACAACTTTTCCATGCAACAGATTTTTCTTGCCGAGCAATTGCACGGCTACAACACAGCGCTGGTCTTCTCCACCAAGGAGAGCAGCAGTCTGCCCACGTTGCTGCGCTGGGGTGACAGTGGCTGGAATCAGCGCTACTTTGACGCCCATCAGGACGCCTCGCCGGAGGCTGTGGCTGGCCTGCTTGGCGGCTCCATCGTCTGGCAAAACCAGCGCAATGGCCTCTGGGCTGCGGTGATCCAATTTCCCACTGCGCAGGACGCACTCTTGGTCGAATCCACACGCGCAACGGTTCAGCAGTAATTTCCCGGCAAGACTTCTATAATCACGGGTATTGTGCTTCATATCCACTTAGCCGCTCTCCGGCATCTCCGCCGCATTCTGGTTCTTCCCGCGCTTTGGCTGGCCGTGCAGGCCGTCGCGCAGACCGCGCCCACACCTTCGCCGACACCCGGCAGCGACGCAGCCGCTGGCAATGGCCGCCTGATCCTTGTTCTGCCTTTTGAAAATCTCTCCACGCAGCCGGGGCTGGATTGGATCGGCGCATCCTTCCCCACGCTGCTCGACGCGCGACTGCGCTCTGCGGGCGATTTGACCATTGGGCGTCAAGATCGCATCTACGCCATGCAACACCTCGACCTGCCCGCAAATGCCAACCTCACCCACGCCACCATTTATAAAGTTGCGCAAATGCTGGACGCCGATGCAGTCATTCTCGGCTCCTACAGCGTGGCTAACGGAACAGTGACGGCGACGGCGTACGTGCTGCAGATGCACAGCCCGCGCATGGATGGCCCACTGACCGAGTCGGCTCCGCTCAACCAGCTTCTCGACGTGGAGGATGGCCTGGCCTGGCAGGCTGCACGTACGATCGATCCGCAACTCTCCCAGACCCGGCAATCATTCCTCAACGCCGGCCACACATTGCGGTTGGACACACTGGAAAATTACATGCGCGGCGAAATCGAACCCGGCGCAGAAGAGCGCATCCGCCATTTGGCGATAGCTGTGCAACTCAGCCCAGACTTTGCGCCCGCAAGACTGGCCTTGGGGATGGCCTACTTTTCCAACCAGCAATATAACCAGGCCATGGATGCGCTGGCGCAGGTGCCCGCCCAAAGCGCTCAGGCCCCAGAGGCCGAGTTCTACACGGGCCTTGCCGGTTTATACACGGGCCAATATGCCAAAGCCGAGGCTGCCTTTTCAAAACTGGCGGATTCGTTGCCACTGGCCGAAGTGCTCAACGATCAAGGCATCGCGCTCAATCGTGAGAATCAAGATGGCACCGCGCTCATCGCGCGCGCAGCGCAACTGAATCCACAAAATGAAAATCTCTGGTTCAACCTTGCCGTCTCCCAGCGCCGCACACATGCAGACAAACTCGCGCTGGAATCTGTACGCAAAGCGCTGACGCTACGGCCGGACGATACCGATGCGCAGCAACTCCAACAGCACCTGCTGGTAGAAACAGGTCAAGCCACGCCCGCATCCGTCGCGGCCGCTTCAGATACAGATACCGATTCCAGCGACGACTCCGACGCAGCGCAATCTTCTGATGCACCAGAGACTTCCGGCGCAGCCGGAACGTCGGATGTTGCCAAGATCAACACGCCTTACGAGCCGCTGGAGCGCATCGCCCGTTCGTACAACGAGGCGTCCTTCCGCCAAGCGGCATTCGAGCTGAAGCAATTGCGCACGCGCCAACATGCAACGGCCGCTCCCGCTCCAAACGAGGCCCCGACACAATGAAGCCGATCCGCACAGGACGTTGGCTGCTCGCATCTCTGGCCTTGACCTGTGGCCTGTCAGCGCAAACCAGCGCGCATCCACGCATCCTGCGCATTGTGCTGCGCGACACCGTACAGCCGGTCAGCGCAGAGTATCTGGAGCGCGGACTGAAGACCGCTGCCAGCGATCATGCACAAGCCGTCCTGGTGGAGCTGGACACGCCCGGCGGCCTGCTGGAATCCACACGCGCCATGGTTG
>DAHUZD010000202.1 GCA_027306745.1 Acidobacteriaceae bacterium | reverse complement strand
CGGCGGCATCTTCGGCCTGCTGGGGCCAAATGGTGCGGGCAAAACCTCCACGCTACGCATGATGATGGGCATGACATTGCCCGACAGTGGCAGCGTCCGCATCTTCGAACAACCCTTTGCGCGCGCCAGCCTGCGGCGAGTTGGCTACCTGCCAGAGGAGCGTGGCCTGTATAAAAAAATGCGCGTGCTGGACCAGCTTGTCTTGCTGGGCCAGTTGCGCGGCCTGGAAACGCAAGAGGCGCGCAAGCGCGCGCTGCACTGGATGGAGCGGCTGGAGATTACCGAAGCGCTGGAGAAAAAAGCAGGAGAATTGTCCAAAGGCATGCAACAGAAAATTCAGTTCATCGCCACGGTGCTGCATGGGCCGGAGCTGCTGCTGCTGGATGAACCCTTCTCCGGCTTGGACCCGGTGAATGCCCTGCTGCTGCAGGACGTGCTGTTGGAGATGCAGAAGCAAGGCAAGGCGATTTTGTTTTCCACGCACCGCATGGATCAGGTGGAACGGCTGTGCGAAAGCATTTGCCTGATGCATGGCGGGCGCGCCATGCTGACGGGCCGTCTGCGCGAGATTAAGGCGCGCTTCCCGCGCAACCGCCTGCGGATGGACTTTACCGGCAGCGCTGAATTTCTTTCCCATCCGGGCATCGCCAGCTTTACCCAGGACAATGGCCGCGCAGAAATTGAGCTGCACCCAGACACCGATGCGCAGCAGATTCTGGCCGCGGCTATGAAGAGCGCGAACATCTCCTGCTTTGTGATCGAGGAGCCAACGCTGGAGGAAATTTTTATTCAGACCGTGGGAGGCCGAAGCCATGCGTAACGTCTGGCTCATCGCCTGCCGCGAATACTTGGAGCGCGTGCGCACCAAGGCCTTTCTGGTGTCCGTGCTGCTGTTCCCATTGATTTTGACGCTGGCCTTTGGCGTGCCCGCCTACTTTGCCTCCCGGCACACCTCAAGTGCTGCGCATGTGGACGTGGTGTCTGCCGATCCAGCACTGGGAGCAGACGTTGCCAACGCGATGCAGGCCAACGGCGCGACCGGAAAGACTTCCATCACCGTACTTGCTCCGTCTCAGGACTTGCGCGCCATGCTGGATGCCGCCGTCGATGCGCACAAGATCAGCGGCTATTTGTGGATTCCTGCGCAGACCGATGCGCAGACTACGCCGGAGTACGTCTCCGGCTCCGCGGGCGATTTGCAAAAAATCGCCGCAATGCAAGGCGCGCTGCGGCAAGCGAAGATGCACGAGGCGTTGGAGCAAAGCGGGCTGCCCCCGCAGCAAATCGAGCGATTGTTGGCCCCTGTGTCCATCAATGCCGTGCAGAGAAGCGATGGCAAGAAAAGCAGCGGCGCGGGCACCTACATTGCTTCGCTGGTGCTGATGTTTCTGCTGTACGGGTCACTGATGGGCCAGGGATTTGCCGTGAGCCGCTCCATTATCGAAGAGAAAAACTCGCGCGTGTTTGAAGTGATGCTGGCCATTGTGACGCCGGAAGAGATGCTGGCCGGCAAGCTGCTGGGCGTGGGCGCAGTCGGCCTGACGCAAACTGCACTTTGGCTGCTGGCGGGGTTGATATTCTCCGCCCCAGGACTGGCCATGATGGGCGCTTCATCGGGGCTGCACCTGCATCTTGCTCCGTCAGCGATGCTGGCCTTTGTAGTTTGTTATGTGCTGGGATTTTTCTTTTACAGCGCACTGTCGGCCACGCTGGGCTCCATGGTCAGCAGCGAGCAGGAGTTGCAGCAATTGAATCTGCTGGTCACGCTGCCGCTGATTCTCTGTATGGTTTTTTTTAACGTTGTACTCAGCGATCCCTCTGGCACGCTGGCGACGGTGCTCTCTTTATTGCCGCCCTTTGCGCCGCTGTTGATGTATCTGCGCATCGCCGTGCAAACGCCACCGGCTTGGCAGATTGGCCTGTCGCTGGCCTTGATGTTGGGTGGGGTTTGGGCGGCGATCTGGCTGGCGGCGCGCATCTATCGCGTGGGCGTGCTGATGTATGGCAAGCGGCCCACACTGCCCGAACTACTGCGCTGGCTGCAATACCGATAGTTACAATCAACCCATGGCTGCACGCTTCAACTGGAAACAGCGAATGGCGCTGGCGCTGGTGCCGCCGCTGGTCGCCGCGTTGATCCGCTTGCTCGGCATGACGCTGCGCTATCGTAATGCGGGCGCGCTCGATTTCCAAGTGGATAAAAATCTGACCACGCGCGTTTATTGCATGTGGCACCGCTGTCTGCTGGCCAGCGCGGACTGCTTCCGCAGGCTGCCAATCGCCATCCTCATCAGTGCGAGCTTTGACGGCGAATTGATTGCGCGCACCGTGGAGTGGCTGGGCTATACGCCGGTGCGCGGCTCCAGCACACGCGGCGGAGCGACTGGCCTGCTGGGCATGCAAACCGCACTGGAGCGCGTGCGCTTTGCTGCCTTCACCGCCGACGGTCCGCGTGGCCCACGCTACCATGCACGCCCCGGAGCGGTGAAGCTGGCGCAGTGGATTGGCGGCGGTGTGGGCATTTATTACGTTCTGCCTGCGCGCGCCTGGACGCTGCGTTCGTGGGACGGCTTTCTGATTCCAAAGCCATTTTCGACGGTCTACGTCGCGTGGGAACCACCAGTGCCTGTGCCCGCCGAAGCGGATGGAGATGCGATTGAAGCTGCTCGACTGGCCGTGGAACAGGCACTGGAGCGAGCGCGCTCGACCGCCGAGCAGTGCGTGGCGCAGGGCCGTGCGGTGTTCTCTGCACCCATACAATAATCTCTGTGTCGCAGCCATTGCTTGTCTCCGATTTCGACTACACTTTGCCGCAAGAATTGATTGCGCAGCAGCCATTGGCGGACCGCGCCGGTGCGCGCATGTTGCGCTTCGACCGGGCGACGGGCACCTTTGCTGATGGAAATTTCCGCGATCTGCCCCACCTGCTGCGACCGGGCGACCTGCTGGTGCTCAACAATAGTCGAGTGATTCCTGCGCGGCTCTTTGCGCGCAGAGCCGGACTGCACGCGCAGCCGGTAAGCGCAAAAAATCCTGCGTCAGCGGAGCATCTGCAGGGGCGGATTGAAGTGCTGCTGACCACGCAACACACGCCTCTAGAGTGGAGCGCGCTGGTGCGGCCCGGACGCAAATTGCCTGTGGGCGAGCGACTCTTTTTTTTCGACGACGATGCAACGGATTCGACTTCGCCACTGCTGGAAGCGGATATCATCGAGCGCGGGGAGCGTGGGGAGCGAAGGCTGCGCTTTGCTCTCGTTTCGGATTTTTACGCGGCACTCGATCGTCTAGGGCACATGCCGCTGCCGCCGTACATCCACCGCAGCGATGCACAGACGGACCGCGAGCGCTACCAGACGGTCTATGCGCAGGAACGCGGCAGCGTGGCTGCACCGACCGCAGGACTGCACTTTACTCAGGAGGTGCTCAGCAACCTGCGCGCACGCGGCGTGGAGATTGCGCACATCACCTTGCATGTTGGCCTGGGAACCTTTCAGCCGGTGCGTGTGGAGCGCGTGGATGCAATTCATCTGCACACCGAACGTTACACACTGCCTGCGGAGACAGCAGTAGCGTTGAACCGCGCCCGCAACGAAGGCCGCCGCGTGATCGCCGCCGGAACAACGACGGTGCGCACACTGGAGCACTGCGCGCTGCGTGCAGGCGATGGCCCGCTTGAGCCGCATTCGGGCGAGACGGAGATTTTTATCGCGCCGGGATTTCCATTTCGCATCGTGCAGGGACTGTTGACGAATTTTCATCTGCCGCAATCGACGCTGTTGATGCTGGTCTGTGCGCTGGGCGGCCATGCACCGGTACTGGCAGCTTATCGTCATGCCGTGCAGCAAGGCTACCGATTTTTTTCCTACGGCGACTGCATGTTTCTTGCCTAAAATGCGCGCGCGCAGCGCAGCCCAGCATGCGTTGATAGACTCAATCCAAGATGACGGAGACGCACGCAGACAAGCCAACGATTTTTCTGCTGGACACAATGGCCTTTATTTTTCGGGCCTATCACGCCATGCAGCGGCAGCGGCCCATGTCCACGCGCACGGGGCTACCCACGGCGGCGGTCTATGTTTTCGTGAATATGTTGCAGAAGTTGCGCAAGGATTTTGCGCCGGAGTATCTGGCCGCTGTCTTTGACGTAAGCGCGCCGCTGCTGCGCGATGAACAAGCCAAAGGCTTGACCTCCATCCGCAAGTACAACAGCAAAACGCAGAGCTTCGATGTGGTTGAGTACGCCGGCTACAAAGCCAACCGCGAGGCCATGCCTGAAGACCTGGCGCAGCAGATTCCCTACATTCGCCGTGCATTGGAGGCGCTGCGCATCCCCATGCTGCACTACGAGGGTTATGAGGCAGACGACGTGATCGGCACGCTGGCGCGGCAGGCCGCAGAGGCTGGGCACCCGGTTTTTGTTGTCTCCAGTGACAAGGACATGATGCAGCTCGTCAATGAACGTGTGCGCATTTTGAATCCGGCGAAAGACAATCTCGTGCTCGACCGCGCGGGCGTTGAGTCTGTCCTGGGCGTGGCA
>DAHUZD010000194.1 GCA_027306745.1 Acidobacteriaceae bacterium | reverse complement strand
AGCATCAGGTGGAAGTCGCGCTCGAAGAGGGCGCAGAGGCCGTGGCGCACGGCTGCACCGGCAAGGGCAACGATCAAGTTCGCTTCGAGCACGCCTATCAGGCGCTCGCGCCAGAGCTGCAAGTGATCGCGCCGTGGCGGGAGTGGGATCTGCACTCACGCGAAGACTGCCTGGACTACGCCGAGGCGCACAACATTCCCGTGGCGGCCAGCCGCACGAAAATTCACTCACGCGACCGCAATCTGTGGCACATCAGCCACGAGGGCGGTGAGTTGGAAGATGCAGGCAATGCGCCGCTGGAAAGCACATGGGTCTGGACGCGCTCTCCGCAAGAAGCTCCCGACAAGGTGGAGACGGTGGAGATCGGCTTCGAGCAGGGCACGCCGGTTTCCGTCAACGGTAAACGCATGGCGTCCGTCGCGCTGGTGGAGTTGCTGAACGAAATCGCAGCGCGCAATGGCGTGGGCCGCATCGACATCGTGGAAAACCGCTTCGTCGGCATGAAGAGCCGCGGCATCTACGAGACGCCGGGAGGCACGCTGATTCTGACCGCGCTGCGCGAGTTGGAAGCGCTGACGCTCGACCGCGAAGTGAAGCACGTCAAACAGGAGCTGGCGCTGAAGTATGCCGAGCTTGTTTATTACGGACTGTGGTTCACGCCTCTGCGCGAAGCGCTCGATGCCTTCGTCAACAACACGGTGCTGAACGTGACTGGCTCTGTGCAGCTTGCACTCTACAAGGGCAATGTGAACATCTCCAGCCGCAAGAGTCCGTTTGCGCTCTATTCTGAGGAGCTTTCCTCCTTCACCATGGGCGCAAGCTACGACCAGAAGGATGCAGCAGGATTCATCCGCATTCTGGGTCTGCCAGCGCGCACGCGCGCCCGGCTGCTGGGCAACCTGGTCGGCAAGCAGGAGAGTGTACGGTGAAGATGTGGTCTGGCCGCTTCCGCGAACCGCTCGATCCGCTCTTCGAGCAATGGCAGCGGTCGTTTCCGTTTGACTGGCGTCTGCTTCCACACGAGGCAGCCGCCAGCCAGGCGCATGCGCGCGCGCTGCAAATTGCCGGCGTGCTCACCAACAGTGAGTGCGATGCGATCGTACGCGGCTTGCAGGAACTGGCTGCGGTCTTTGCCCAGGAACCAGGCGAGGCCGTCAACGCCATCTTCACGCTGCATCCCGATCTGTGCGAAAAGGCCGAGGACGTGCACCACTTCGTCGAGTTGGCGCTGCACGCGCGCATCGGCGAAACCGCGCTGAAGCTGCACACCGGACGCAGTCGCAATGAACAGATTGCCACCGATCTTCGCCTGTACGTGCGCGCGTCGATCGACGCAATCTTGACCCAACTGGCCGCATGGGCCGCTGCGCTGGTGCAACAGGCCCAGCAAGCTGGCGACGCTGTGATGCCGGCCTACACGCACTTGCAACGCGCGGAGCCAGTGCTGGCCGCGCACTGGATGCTGGCCTATGTGGAGATGATTCTGCGCGACGCCGCGCGCTTGCAGGATTGCCGCAAGCGGCTGAACCGTTGCCCGCTAGGTTCAGGCGCAGTCGCAGGAGCCACGCTGACGCTGAATCGCGCGCAGATTGCCGCCGACTTAGCCTTCGACGGCCCCACGGCCAACAGCATGGACGCCACCAGCGACCGCGACTTTGTGCTGGAGTTTTTGCACGCGCTGGGCCTGATCGCGCTGCACGCCAGCCGCTTTGCTGAGGAGATCACTCTTTACGCCACGCAGGAGTTTGGCCTGGTCGAATTGCCAGAAGCCTTCTCGACCGGATCCAGCGCCATGCCGCAGAATATGAATCCCGACTTCACGGAACTGGTGCGTGTGCGTACGGGCCGCATTCTGGCCGCAGCGCACACTATTGAGACGCAGATCAAGGGACTGCCGCTGGCCTACAACCAAGATTTGCAGGAGATGCAAGAGCCACTCTTCGACACGAGCGAACGTGTAGAGACCATGCTGCATCTGCTGGCCTTGTTCACGCCGCGCCTGCGCCTGCGCCACGATCGCATGAAGCTGGCCAGTGAGACTGGCTACCTGAACGCCATGGCTGCTGCCACCTATTTGGTGCGCAAGGGCATTGCCTTCCGCACCGCGCATGAGATCATCGGAAACGCCGTACGGCATGCCCTGGATCGCAAGTGCGAGCTGGAGGCATTGCCGCTTGAAGAGTTGCAGCGCTTCAGCCCAGCCTTTGCAACGGATTTTTATGGTGCGATTGCGCTCGACGCAACGCTGGACTGCCACGATGTTCCCGGCGGAACGGCGCGCCACCGTGTAAAAACTGCGCTGGCCGATGCGGAAACGCGCGTAGCCTCATTGTTGCAGGCCCCCGGCACCGCGCAGAAGGATCGTCCACAGGAGGCGCACCATGCGCGTGCGTAAGGCACGGCTGCCCGATGCAGCCAACATCCACGAACTCATCAACAGCCTCTCCGGCGACGGCACGCTGCTGCGCCGCAGCTTCCCAGAGGTCTGCGAAAACATCCGTGACTTCACCGTTGCCGAGTCCGACGCCGGGATTTTTCTTGGATGTGGCGCGCTGCATTTGTACGGCCCGCACTTGTCCGAAGTGCGCTCGATCGTCGTCACCCCAGCCGCCAAAGGCAAGGGCGCAGGCGGCAAGATTCTGCAGGCGCTGCTGCACGAGGCCGAAGAGCATGGTGTGGCCTGCGTTTGCCTGTTTACGCGCATTCCCGACTTTTTCTTCCGCTACGGTTTTCGCCAGGCCGAACGCACGGCCCTGCCTGACAAGGTCTACACGGATTGCACCAAGTGCCCGCGTCTGCACGCCTGCGACGAGATCGCCATGGCGCGTGGCCCCCTGCCCCGCGTCGCCGTGCTTGGCCCGGCGCGCATGGAAGAAAATCTGCTGACGATTTTGCAGCCATAAAATTTTGGCCATCCCAACCGAAAGCCGGTATAGGAATCCTCAATCATCCATGACGCACGCTACCAACAGCACTGAGTCAAAAATTTTCATCACGCCCGAATCGATTCCTTCCGGCTTTCGTTTTGCAGCCACGCGCGCCGGCATCAAACCCAGCGGCAAGCCCGACGCCGCCTGTGCGCTGGTTGATTCTCCTGCATCTGCTGCGGCCATGTTCACCAGCAATCGCGTCGTGGCCGCGCCGGTCACGGTGGGGCGCACGCACATGCGCACCAGCAGCGGAGCCGTGCGCGCTGTCATTATCAACGCAGGCAACGCCAACTGTGCCACGGGTGCAGCGGGCCTGCAGGCTTGCCAAAACGTCTGCGCCGCTGCTGCCCAACAGTTCGGCTGCCCGGTGGAGCAGATTTTCCCATCTTCAACCGGCATCATCGGCGTGCCATTGCCAGCAGAGAAACTCATCGCGGCCCTGCCAGCACTGCAAAGCGCCGCAGGCTCTACGCCAGAGCATCTTTCGCAATTCGCACACGCGATTCTAACCACGGACACGCGGGCCAAGATCGCAGCGGCGCAGGTTCCCGTACAGGGAAAATCCATCCGCATCCTTGGCGTCGCCAAGGGTGCGGGCATGATTCATCCGCAGCTTGCCCCACACGCCACGATGCTGGTGTACATCTTCACGGATGCGCGACTGCCCGCCGATCGACTACAGACCATCCTGCAAGATGCAGTGGAGGAGAGCTTCAATTGCATCTCCATTGACGGCGACACATCCACCAACGACACAGTGCTGCTGCTGGCCAGCGGAGCCAGCAGCGTGGAGATTGCCGCGAACACCCCCGATGCGGAGTTTTTCGCCTCCGCGCTGCGCGAGGTCTGCGCTTCGCTGGCCCGGCAGATCGTCGACGATGGCGAAGGCGTGGGCCATGTGGTCGAGCTGCAAGTGGAAGAAGCCGCCACACGCGCCGAGGCCCTGCGCATTGCGCGCAGCATCGCGCACTCACCACTGGTAAAAACCGCCTGGGCCGGATGCGACCCGAATTGGGGAAGGATCCTGGCTGCCATCGGCTACTCCGGCGTGGCCATTGACCCGGCGCGCATCTCCATCTGGATTGGCGGGCACGCAGTTTGCGCCAACGGCGGACGCGCAATGGAGATGGACGCAAACCGCG
>DAHUZD010000172.1 GCA_027306745.1 Acidobacteriaceae bacterium | reverse complement strand
GTGCTCTCGGCCTGCCCCAGTTGCGGCACACAGATTGAGAGCGACTATCACTTTTGTCCGCAATGCGCCTACCGTGTGGCGGCCACCGGCGGTAAGTGCCACAGCAGCGTCCGCACAACAGACGCCTACTGCACACATTGTGGGCACGATCTGGCCGAGGATGGAATGCCTTCGCGCCTACGCGCATATCAGGATTAAAAAGCTATTTCGCGCACTCCATGCTTGCAGGCAGCGTGGCTCATGCGGCGCAGCAGGTGGCACGGCCTCTGCGGTAAACAGCGTTTAATCGTAACGCTCAAAGTGGATCTGTTTCTTCTCCAGCCCCATTTCCTTCAGCAGTTCGCGGTTGGCTGAAACCATATCGTTCAACCCACAGATGTATGCGTGCAGCGGCAGGGACGCGCCTTCGCCGGAGGGCAGGTGCATGCCCTGATAATTTTCCAGACAGGTGCGCACATGTTGCTGTACGTAGCCGCGCAGGCCGCTCCAACCTTCCTGCGGGCGGCTGAGCGTGGCCACGTAATGGAAGTTGGGATGCGCGGCGGCGATGCGCTCAAAGTATTTTTGGTAGTACAACTCCGTCTCGTGGCGCGTGCCGTAGACCAGCCAGATGGCGCGGCCTTCGGAGCGGTCCTCCGTTTCGGATGGAAAGACCTGCTCGACGAAGGAGCGCATGGGGGCAATACCGGTGCCGGTGGCGATCATGACGATGTCTGTGAGCGGCTGCGGCAGAACAAAGAGTCCATGCGGGCCGTGGAACTGCACGTCCTGGCCGGGAGTGAGGTCAGCCAGCAGGTTGGAAAAGAATCCGCCTTCGACGCGGTTCAGGCATAAATCAAATTGATTGCCGCGCGGGGCCGAGGCGATGGAGTAGGCGCGCGTCTGTTGTTTGCCGCGGCCATCCATGGCTACGGTGGAGACGAATTGCCCGGCGAGAAAGTCGAAGCGTTCTTCGCCCGCAACCTCAAATTCCAGGTGATAGCACTGCGCGGATTCCGAAAGCAGGGATTTGTTCAACAGGTGTGCGGTATACAGTTTCCGTTCCACGGAGGAGATCCTTCCAGCAGAAAATTGTGTGCGCCGGAGCAGCCAAGAGCGTCGATAGCAGAAGAATACAGGCCACACCGCCCAGGCGTACAGTGCGTCTCAACACACAGCGGTTGGGGAACTTTGCCCCGGCAGTATTTTTCTGTGGAATGGGTTTTGGATGAATGCGGAGAAATGCAATCTCGCCGCATTCGCTTGTGGAAGGTTTCGGCGTATTCTGTGTGGATATGAGCGCAATTCGCAAGGCAGTCCGTTTGCAAATAGTGGAGTATACCCGCAGAGACTTTTTCAAGACTGGCGTTTCCGCGCTGGCTGCCACAACGCTGTTGAGCCGCGGCAACAGACTGTTGGCCGATCCACTCGGCCTGCCGCTCGGTTTGCAGCTTTACTCTGTGCGCGAACAACTGGCGCAGGACTACGCGGGCACGCTGCGTCAAATCTCCGCGCTGGGTTACCGCGAAGTGGAGGCGGCTGGATTTTTTCAACACTCGCCCGCACAGGTGGTGCAGGCGATGCACGCCGCCGGTTTGCACTGCGTGGGCGCACACTATTCCATGCATGACTTGCAGCAGCAGATGGATACCATTCTCCCCTATTGCAAGGCAGTGGGCGTGCGCTACATCGTTTGTTCCTTCCCATGGTTCAAAAATCCGGCGCGGTTGAAAGACACCAGCTTCCGCACGCAGGTACTGTCCTTCACACTGGAGGATTGGCGCTGGAACGCGGAACAGTTCAATCGACTGGGCGCCAAAGTGCGCGCCGCAGGCATGCGCTTTGCCTACCACAACCACACCATGGAGTTTGCCCCGCAGCAGGGCGTGGTTCCATATGAGGAGCTGATGCGGCTGACGGACCCGGCACTGGTGACGATGGAAATGGATTGTGGCTGGGTCATCGTAGGCGGAGGCAATCCCGTTGAGTATCTGCGCCAGTATCCAACGCGCATCACCCTGCTACACGTCAAAGATTTTAAGAAGACCAACCATCCTGCTTCGGTTGCTGATCCGCCGCCAGCGGCGGAACTGGGGCAGGGAACGGTGGACTATCGGCCCATCTTTGCCGCGGCTAAAAAGGCTGGACGTGTTCGACACATGTATGTGGAGCAAGAAGCTTTCGATATGCCGCCCATGCAGGCGCTGCGCATCGATGCGGAATATATGCGACACCTGCACGTTTAACGCGCAGCGTGCATCAGACCCACCAGGCAGACGCAGGCCGTTCGCGGGGAACCACCTCTTGCAGGAATTTTGCCGCGCGCGACAGTCCTTCGTTAATGGAAAGCAGGCTGTCCTCATGTTCAATGGAGAGCACGCCGTCATAGCCAAACATGCATAGCGTGGAGACAAACTCCTTCCACCACAGCGCGTCATGGCCATAGCCGCAGGTGCGAAAGATCCACGCGCGTGTGCGCTCCTCGGTGTAAATCTGCGTGTCCAACACGCCGGTACGCGGCAGATTGGCCGGGTACATTTGTGTGTCCTTGGCGTGGACATGGAAGATGCAGTCGCCCAACAGGCGCACGGCGGCGATGGGGTCAATGCCCTGCCAGAAGAGATGGCTGGGATCAAAATTGCAGCCGATGGAGGGGCCAGCCAGCGTGCGCAGGCGCAACATTGTCTCTGGGTTGTAGACCACGAAGCCGGGGTGCATCTCGATGGCGATGCGCACGCCCTGCTGCGCGGCAAAGGCGGCCTGTTCGATCCAGTAGGGTGCCACAACCTCGCGCCATTGCCATTCCAGCGTCTCCAGATATTCCGGTGGCCAAGGGCAGGTGATCCAGTTGGGCGTTTTGGCCTGCGGCGAGTCGCCTGGGCAGCCGGAAAAATCCACCACCGTGGACACACCTAATTTTTTTGCCAACAGAATGGTTTTGCGGCTGACGGCGCGGGCCTCTTCCGCGCGTTTAGGATCGGGGTGCAGCGGGTTGCCATGGCAACTGAGCGCGCTGATCTGTATCGCGTGCCGCTTGAGCGTGCCGAGAAACTCGGCCAGCGCGGCGCTGTCTTC
>DAHUZD010000165.1 GCA_027306745.1 Acidobacteriaceae bacterium | reverse complement strand
TGCGGCCCTGGGCGTGGACTTTGATCTGCTGGCCGAAGTGGAGCAGGCCAACCAGCGGCAACTGGAGCGCTTTCTGGCGCTGGTGCGCGCGGAGTTGGGCACGCTTCGTGATCAAAGGCTGGCCGTGCTGGGATTGGCCTTCAAAGGCGGCACAGACGACATCCGCGAATCGCCGGCGCTGGTCGTTGTGCAGCGGTTGTGCGAGGCCGGTTGCTCGGTGACGGCATTTGATCCCGCAGCTATGCCGCGCGCGCAGCAGGCGCTGGGCGCACTGGAGCGGCTGCACTTTGCTGCAGATGAATACGCCGCTGCTGCCGGAGCCGACGCCTTGTTGATCTTGACCGATTGGCCGCAGTTTGCGCAGTTGGACTGGGCGCGTGTGCGGGAGGCCATGGCATCTCCGCGCATTCTCGACGGACGCAATCTGTGCGATCCCGATGTGCTGACTGCGCAGGGGCTGGTCTGGACCGGCATCGGACGTAAACGCCGCGCAGCCGGGAAGCCCTCTCATCCTCCCTCCGTGCATACGCCGCAGCCGCGGCAGCGGGTTTTGTTGACGGGCGCTGCGGGCTTTTTAGGTTCTCATCTGGCCGACCGACTCGTGGCTGAGGGCATTCAGGTGCTCGGCGTGGACAATGGATCGACAGGCAGTGCCGTGAACCTGGAACATCTGCGCAATGAGCCACGCTTTGACTTGCTAGAGCAGGATATTTGCGCGCCCTTTGATCCCGGTGCGGTCGATTGCATTTTGAACTTCGCCTCGCCGGCCAGTCCAGCGCAGTATATGCAGCGCGGCCCGGAGACGCTGCGGGCCGGCTCAGTCGGCACACAGCAGATGCTGGAACTGGCACGCAGGCACCGTGCGATTTTTCTACAGGCGTCCACGTCGGAATGTTACGGCACGCCACAGGTGCATCCCCAGCCGGAAAGCTATTGGGGCAACGTGAATCCCATCGGCCCCCGCTCGGTCTACGACGAATCCAAACGCTTCAGCGAGGCGCTGGTGATGGCCTACCATCGCTACTATCGCGTGGATGTGCGGCTGGCGCGCCTGTTCAACACCTATGGCCCGCGCATGCAGCCCGACGATGGCCGCGTGATCTCCAACTTCATCATGCAGGCGTTGGCCGGTGCAGACCTGACGGTCTACGGTGATGGTGCGCAGACGCGCAGCTTCTGCTATGTCGATGATCTGGTGGAGGGCATATTGCGTCTGCTGCTTTCTCGCGAAACGATGCCGGTCAACCTGGGCAACCCGGATGAGTTCACGATTCTGGAATGCGCGCGTATGGTGATAGCAGGCTGCCAGTCTCGAAGTCAAATTATGTATGCGCCGTTGCCAGAGGACGATCCACCGCAGCGCAGGCCAGACATCACGCGCGCACGTACGATCTTAAATTGGGAGCCAAAGATTGCACTGCAATCGGGCTTGGCGCAGACGGTTTCATACTTCCGTTCGCTCGGCCCCGGCTCATAGCGCACAAGAAAAATCCCCTGCGCTTACGGAGAGTGCAGGGGATTTTTTCTTTGAACCAGAATTGCGTTTACCAGGTGCGCAGGCCGCGCTCAATCTTCGGGAACCAGGTCAACTGCACGGTTGTGGTTACGTCGGTCTGGCCGCCCGTTTTGTAGAGGGGAGCCTTCCAGCGTTCATATTGCAGCCATCCGTCCAGTTGCAGTTGGGGGCGGATGGTTTTCACGGCGCGAACCGTAAACAGATTCTGTGTGGTGCCGCCGGGGATGAAATCCTTGGCCGCCTTGGCGTTTCGATACGAGAGCTGCACTATCTCCGTGGGCGAAAGGTGATCGGTCAGCCAGGCTTGGCCGCCTTTGGATTCGCGTCCGATCCAGTCGCCGAAGATGTTGCCCTCGTTGGTGTAGCCTTGGCGCTGGACCGTCTCGAAATACATAAACGATCCGCCCTGGCTGTTGGAGACCGAGAGGTCTGAGTAAACAGCTTCGGCGCGCAGATCCCATTTGGGGGCTTTGGGGATGTGCGACAGATACAGCCCGGTGCGAACCGCGGCGCGACGCGGCGCGCTCACCGGGGTTACATCGTCGTGAGATTCCGAATCGGTGTACTGCGTCAGCCAGTTGTGTAGAAAGGGCAGCCGCCAGGTGTAATCAAAGGTGCTGAAGCGCGCTCCAGGATCGTTGACGGAAAACTTGGTTTGCGACGTGACATTTTGAAAGCTCCAAAAGCTATTCCAGAAGCTGCCAAATGTGATCGGCGCATGATTCTTGCCGCCCCAGATAATGGTGCGGGAAAAGCCAAACTCAAAGTTGCCGGTGGGCTTGAACTCAAATTTCTCCATGTGCACCCACGGTGCATTCGGGTCGGTGTGGCCTTTCAGGCTGCCGACGAGAAACTCATACCGCACCGGGCCGATGAAAAACGACAGAATCGGAATATGCAGCGGCTCAACGCGATTGATGCGGAAGGAGTAGATGTCCTGTGCGTTGTTGCTCCAGTCAAAAGCGCCGCCCATGGCCGGACCATCCCACACGTCGCTTTTGCCGATGGAAAATTCATGGTTCCAGAACTGGTAGGAGAGATTGGCTTCAATCAGACGGAAATTATTTTGCGCTGCAATCGGCCCGGCGGGAATGGTGCTCTGCGGCACGTCGGGCACGCCATCGTTGTTGGCCAAGGTTTGCGCCAATGCGGCGGAGTAGCCCGTTGCGCTGGGTGCATGCTGATACGCCCCGCGCACGTAGAGCGTGAATCGGCCCATGTTGCCGCGCCCGCTGAAGCCGGTGTAGTCGTTGAATCCCTGTTCGTACGGGCGGCCATAGTCGTTGATGATGGTTTGGCCCAGGTGGTAGCTGTCATGGAGCGGGGTGCCTGCGATGCCGGTGACGCGCTCATAGGTCGACTCCAGCACTCCATGTGGTGCCCAGCCCCCGGCGGTCTTCAGGTCAGGCTGAATCTCCGCCAGAATGGCGTTGTAAATGGCCACGGCTTCGGGCTTGCCGTCGCCCAGAATGTCTTGTTGCGAGGCGCGCAGTATGCGCAGCACGCTCAGGCGAGTCCAGGGGCGCATGCCCAGCACCGTCGTATCCACATATCCCATCGAATACAAGCGCATTATTTGTGGATAAATCCAGCTATCGACCGGGATGTATGTGGAACCGGCGCTGGAGGGAATCTCAATGTTCGCGCCTGGATCATAGGCGGGCAGAGATTCATCGCCGTCCGCCTGAGCGTTCTTCGTCTTCTGTGGCGCGGGCAGGGAATCCGTTTGCGCGGCAGACTGACGAGCCGGCGAGGGTAACTCCCCGGCCTGCTGCGCCAGCAGCGGAGCGGATATGCAGAATGCAGCCAAAACGGCGGCGAGAAACAGTGGAGTGCGTGGAGACCGGAGCGGATTGCGTTTCACGTGTACCTCAAAAATACGGGTCAATTTTGAGCAAAACGGCGGCTTGCCGGATGCAGCCCCCCTCCAACATTGGAGCGGGAGACGGGGATCGAACCCGCAACCAACGGCTTGGGAAGCCGCTACTCTACCATTGAGCTACTCCCGCTCTGGCCGATTCCTGATCTTAGCAGAAATGCAGGCGGCATTTGAACCATCACAACGGCCAAGGCAAAGATTTCCGTGGAAGTTTTTCTTGCGACATTGCTATTCTAGCAGTGCAACCAGGATCCTCTGTGTGCGCATCCGCACACGCGCCGCAAGCGTCACCGGATGCAGGCAAGGCTGTGGAGCCGGGACGCTCCGCTCAACAACACACCGCAGTGCAGACATACCTTCATAACCGATAGGAAACGCCATGCATCGAGACCTACCTCGCTGGAGACGCATCATCGCCACAGGACTTGTGGGAGCCGGACTGTATGCCGTAACAGGCGCAGCTGTTCCCGCGTATGCCGCCACGACGCGGCTGGCCGCAACCATTGTCGCCCCGGATATTGGAGCGCAGATCGCATCCGCGAATTCGCAGGTAGCACTGCAAGCAATTCAAGATCATCTGGCCAGGCTCGACCAGCAGGCCGCGCAGGCGCAGATGTCCGCCGACAACGCCTGGATGCTGGTCTGCGCCGCGCTGGTGCTTATGATGACCGGCCCTGGACTGGCGCTCTTCTACGGCGGGCTGGTGCGCAAAAAGAATGTGCTGAGCACGATGATGCACAGCTTCGCTCTGATGGGCATCGTCACTGTGATCTGGGGCATCGTTTCCTACAGCCTGTGCTTCAGCGCCGGCAACAGTTTCATCGGTGGAATTCATCAAGCGTTTTTGCACGGGGTGGGTCTGGCTCCCGATGCCGACTATGCACC
>DAHUZD010000141.1 GCA_027306745.1 Acidobacteriaceae bacterium | reverse complement strand
ATGCGCCGGAGACGATCTCCGCAGCCGAGGCCGTGCCGTGATTGACTAGCACCACGATGGGGAAGTTGCCATAGTGGCTGTTGTGCTGGGCGCGGTATACCTGGTCAGGGAAGGCCCGTCCTTTTTGCGAGACGATGATCTGGCCCTTTTGCAGAAAATCTCCGGCGACGGAGACGGCCTCGCTCAGCAGGCCGCCGGGATTGCCACGCAGGTCAAGAACCAACCCCTGCATGGGGCTGAGCTTTTGCAGTGCGTCGGCAACCTCGCGTCCAGTCGTCTCCTGAAAATTCGTGATGTGAATGTAGGCAACACCAGGGCGGACGTAAAAGGCCAAGTCCACGCTGTTGCGGGGAATCTCATCGCGGATCAGGTGAAACTCCAGCGGCTTGGGTGCGCCTTCGCGGCCCATGGTGACCTCGACGGGGGTGCCCTTGGGGCCTTTCAGCTTGTTGGCCACATCGGCACTGTTCATCTTGGCGGCGGACTTGCCATTGATGGCCAGAATCACATCACCAGGCCGGATGCCGGCTTTATAAGACGGCGTGCCCTCAAAGGGAGCGACAACAACGACCTTGTCCCCTTGCTGCATGATCTGCATGCCCACGCCGTAATACTTGCCATGCTCGTCTTCGCGCATCTGCGCAAAGGCCTTGGGATCAAAAAAATTCGAGTGCGGGTCCAGCACGTGCAGCATGTCAGGAATCGCGCCATCATAAATGGCTGAATCCGCCCGCTTTGTATCCAGCGGCTCTGCGTAGTTTTGTTCCACGATGCTGTAGGCGTCGGTGAAGCGTTGCAGGCTGTTGTGCAGTGTGGAAGCATCCGCGCCCGACTGCTGCGCTCCGGCGCGGCGGCTGACCAGCGAGCCGAGCAGTCCGCAGGCGGTGAGAAACGCAACAAGATAGAGGATGGAGCGGCTGGAACGCGGATTCATAGGAGAGACGACCCTCGGCGCAGTGTCGCAATTGTCCACGCTGGGTAAAGTCCGCGCAGAGGTGGGCTGCACTGCACCCACAGTGTAGCACCGACGCCGCGGGAATCCAGCCGTTGCCAAGCCGTGGGCATTTGCCACAAAACAGAGCCGCAAAATATGAGTAGAATGAAGAACAAAGAAACCGGTTTGCAAGCGGATGCGTGCGTACGTTCAGGATGCGTCTGCTGGTGGTGGCGCTGAAGCCTGTTTGCCGCCCAGCTTGGCTGACCGCAATGGATTTGGGCCGAATACGAATGATGATGCATCGATGGATTTTTCGCACCGCGCAGTCGCTGGCCATTGCGGCCATTTGCCTTTCCGCCCACGCCTGGGCCACTGACACGGCGAACACCGCAGACGCCGGTATCTCTGCGCCACTCAGTAAGCTCTATGGCACGCCGGTGGAGGAGATTGTTGCCCGCGTCAATGACCGGGTGATCTCCAATACAGACTTGTTGCGCGCCAAAAAGCAACTGGATCAAGACGCCAGCCAGGAAAATCTTTCGCCTGAAGAGTTGGCCAACCGGCAGAAGAATCTGCTGCGTGACCAGATCGACAAGGAATTGCTGCTGTCCAAAGGCAAGGAATTGGGCATCACCGGCGACACGGAGCTGATTAAGAGCCTGGACGACATTCGCAAGCAGAATCATCTGGATTCGATGGACGACCTGGAGCGCGCCGTGGAGGCGCAGGGGACTTCCTACGAAGACTTCAAGGCCAACATCCGTGACAACATTATTCAGCAAGAGGTGATCCGCGAGCAGGTCAGCAGCAAGCTGCTGCCTTCACCCAAGCTCTTTCATCAGTACTACGATGAGCACAAGCAGAGCTTTGCGCGGCAGGAATCCGTGACGCTGAGCGAGATTCTGATTCCAACGCCGGAGGATGCCACCGGCACGCAAATTTCAGATGCATCGGCCAAGGCCAATGCGGTTGAGCAACAATTGAAGTCTGGCGCTGATTTTGCAACTTTGGCCAAGCAGGTCTCCAGCGGTCCAACCGCACAGCAGGGCGGCGACCTGGGTGCCTTCCACCGCGGCGCACTGGCCAAGGTGCTGGAAGACCAGACCTTCAGCCTGCCTGTGGGCAGTTTTACGCAGCCGATTCGCACTCGGCAAGGCTATGTGATTCTCAAGGTCACGCAGCATGTGCCCGGCGGCATTCCCACCTACGACCAGGTGGAACCGCAGATTGAGCAGGCTGTCTACATGCAGCAAATGCAGCCGGCCGTGCGCCAGTACCTCACCAAGCTTAGGAATGAAGCGTATATAGATATTCGCCCGGGCTATGTGGATACTGGAGCGAGTCCGAACGAAACCAAGCCGTTTTACAGTGCGTATACTCCGCCGCTGACGAAAGAGCAGAAGCGAAAGCTGGCCTATGAAAAGCGCAGGCAGAAAGCAATCCTCGCCGCGCAGAAAAAGAAAAATAGCCG
>DAHUZD010000137.1 GCA_027306745.1 Acidobacteriaceae bacterium | reverse complement strand
GTGGAGGAGCCGCGAATGCCCAGCTTGTGCTCCTCTGCGCCAACGGTTAGCCCCGGCGTGCCTCGCTCCACCAGAAATGCGGTGAACTTTTCCCCATCCACCTTGGCGAAGATCGTGAAGATGTCGGCAAAGCCTGCGTTGGTGATCCACATCTTTTCGCCATTGAGCAAATAGTGTTTGCCATCCGGAGCCAGCGTGGCCCGCGCGCGAATGTTCATCGCATCGGAGCCAGAGGTGGCCTCCGACAGCGCATACGCGCCAATCCACTCGCCTGTAGCCAGCTTGGGAAGATATTTTTGCTTTTGCTCCTGCGTGCCATACCAGACGATGGGCAGCGTGCCGATACCTACATGCGCACTGAAAGCAACAGAAAAACTTGCCGACTGCGCAATGTGATCGGCCACAATCGCCGAGGTCACCTTGTCCATTTCGAGGCCACCAAACTCCTCCGGCACATCGACACCCATCAGGCCCAATTCCCCGGCCTTGCGCAGCAGACCTTTGGTCACATCCAACTGCTTGGCCTCAATGGCATCGGCCTGCGGCAGCACTTCATTTTTGGCGAACTCGTATGCCGTCTGCGCGATCTGCCGCTGCTCCTCGCTAAAATCCTCTGGCGTAAATATCTCCGCCGGGCTGCGCTCTTCAATCAAAAAGCTGCTGCCGCCAATCCGCTGCACCGGCGTTTTCGTCTCAGCCGTCGCCATCTGTTCACCTCTCCTGCGAAGCCACTTCCTCCGCGCCACTCAATTTACGTCAGCCCTTCGAAGATGCCCGCCGCACCCATGCCGCCGCCGACGCACATCGTCACCAATCCGTAGCGCACCTTGCGCCTCTGCATCTCGGCCAGCAACGTCGCCGTCAGCTTCGCGCCAGTGCAGCCCAGCGGGTGCCCCAGCGCAATCGCGCCGCCATTGACGTTGACAATGGCCGGGTCCAGCCCAAGCTGCTGAATGACAACAAGCGCCTGCGTGGCGAAGGCCTCGTTCAACTCGATCAGACCAATGTCCTTCAACGTCAGCCCCGCCAACTTCAGCGCCTTCGGCACTGCAAAGACCGGCCCCAATCCCATCTCTTCCGGCTCACATCCCGCCGTGGCAAAGGCCACAAAGCGCGCCAGTGGCGTAATGCCCAACGCCTGCGCGCGTTCGGCAGAAAGCAGCACCGCCGCCGCTGCGCCGTCGGAGGTCTGCGAGGAGTTGCCCGCCGTCACCGTGCCCCGGGCGTGAAAGACCGGCTTCAATGCGCTCAACGCTTCGAGAGAACTGTCCGCGCGCGGGCCTTCGTCGATGCGAAATTCTGTTTCGGCCACAACCGTTTTTTTATCGGATTTTTTGATGGTCGAAATTTTTACCGAAACAATTTCGCCATCAAATTTCTTATCGCTCTGCGCGGCCAGTGCGCGCTGGTGGCTTTGCAGAGAAAATGCATCGGCCTGCGCGCGCGTGATGGAAAATTTCTGCGCCAGCCGCTCGGCGGTTAACCCCATGGAAAGGTACGTGCCCGGCGCATGCTCCATCAGCCAGGGGTTGGCAGAGACTTTATTGCCGCCCATCGGCACCAGACTCATGCTCTCCACGCCGCCTGCGACGATCACCTCCGCACCGCCGCCGCGGATGCGCTCGGCCGCCAGCGCAATCGCCTGCAAGCCCGAGGCGCAAAAGCGATTCACCGTCATCGCGGATGAAGACACCGGCAGCCCACAGCGCAGCGCGGCGATGCGCGCCACATTCATGCCCTGCTCCGCCTCCGGCATGGCGCAGCCCAGAATGACATCCTCAATCTCCATGCGCTCCAACTGCGGCAGCCGATCGAGCGCGCCTGCAATCGCCGTGGCCGCCAAGTCATCGGGACGCGCGGAGCGCAGCGCTCCGCGTGGAGCCATGCCCACTGCCGTCCGCACCGCACTGGCCAGCACCACCTCGCGCATGGTTCTCCTCTGTAGCCGCGCCGTCAGTTACGCAGCGGCTTGCCCGTCTTCAGCGTAAAAGCGATTCGTTCCTGTGTCTTCTTCTCTCCGCACAGCGACAAAAACGCCTCGCGCTCCAAATCCAAATAGTCCTGCTCGCTGAGCAGTGTGCCTGCGGGAACCTTGCCGCCGCTCAACACCCGCGCCGCCTGCGCAGCCACCTTCACGTCATGATCGCTAATGTACTCGCCCTGCCGCATCAGATAGACGCCTAGCTCCAGTGTGGCCAGCACACTCTCTCCGGCAGCGGTCAAGTCTGTTCGCGGCAATGGAGCCGCGTATCCGGCATCGGCCAGCGCCAGCGCATGGGCCTTTGCCGCCAGCAGCAAGCGGTCGCGATGCAGTGTGACTCCATCGGCCTCATTCAAAAAACCGAATGCGCGCGCCTCGGCTGCAGAGGTGGAAACTTTGGCCATGGCGATGGTCTCAAATACCCTCTTCATCGCCTCCATACGCTCCACGCTCTCGGCGCGGCCATCGGGACGGATGCTCTGCGCCGCATCAAAAACGCGAATGGCCATCTCCTTGCACCCACCGCCCGCCGGAATCAATCCCACGCCAGTCTCCACCAGCCCCATGTACAACTCCGCGTGCGCCTGTCGCGCGGCTGCGTGCAGATTCACCTCTGTGCCGCCGCCCAGACACAGGCCAAACGGCGCGGCCACCACCGGGCGTGGGCAGAATTTGATGGCCGCCGTCATCGCCTGAAAAGCGCGAATCTCCGCGTCCACCTCGTCCCACTCCTCCTCCTGCATGGCCAGCAGTAGTTGCAGGATGTTGGCGCCCACAGAGAAATTCTGCGCATCGCCGCTGACGACAAACGCAGAAAAGTTGCGCACGGCCTCGCTCTCTGGCCGCAGCGTCTGCGTCACAAAACGCACAATGTCGCCGCCAATGGCATTCATCTTGGAGCGGAACTCAATGCAGGCCACGCCGTCGCCCAAGTCAATGAGCGCTGCGCCAGGATTCTGCCGCACTACGCCACGCGACCGCGCAATCGCAGCCACGCTGGCCACGCCGACTGGTTGCGGCTCCGGCCGCTCTGCGCCAGTATGCAGGTCAAAGTACACGCGCCCGGACGGAACCGTCGCATCCTCTCGCCGCCAGCTTTCACGGCCCGCAGCCAGCAGCTTTTCCACGTTGGCCGCAATGGGTCGGCCTTCCGCACGCATCCGCTCGACCGTCGCACGCACGCCCACCGCATCCCACATGGCAAATGGGCCAAGCTCCCAATTGAAGCCTGCCTGCATGGCGCGATCGATGCTCACCACATCGTCGGCAATCTCTGGAATGCGGTTGGCCGCATACGTCCACAGTTCGGTGAGCATGGGCCAGTAGAAGGCCGCAGCCTTGTCTTTGCGCACATCGCCCGCCAGCAGCAGACGCAGCCGAGCCGCCGTGGACTCGGCATTCTTGGCCATCTCCAACGCCGGAAATTTTGGCCGCGATGCCGACTGATACTCCAGCGTCTTCCAGTCCAAAACAAAACGAGCCTCGCCCCCATCGGCGCTTTTCTCTTTTTTGTAGAGACCCTGCTTCGTCTTGTCGCCCAGCCATTTGCGGTCCAGCAGAGTTTGCAGAAACGCAGGCCAGGTCACATCGGCGCGCTCGTCGCCAATCGCCGTCGCCTGTGCGGCAAAGTTGCGCGCCACATGGCCCAGCACATCGATGCCCACCATATCCGCTAAACGAAACGTGCCCGTCTTGGGCCAGCCAATTGCAGCGCCG
>DAHUZD010000130.1 GCA_027306745.1 Acidobacteriaceae bacterium | reverse complement strand
ATGCGTGCGTCCGCCACGGCCTTGGCGGCCTTCAAAGTTGCGGTTGCTGGTGGAGGCGCAGCGTTCGCCCGGCTGCAAAATATCCGGGTTCATGCCCAGGCACATCGAGCAGCCCGGCTCGCGCCACTCAAAGCCCGCGCTGCGGAAGATGGCATCCAAGCCTTCGCGCTCGGCCTCTTCTTTGACGATGTGCGATCCGGGAACGACCATCGCGTGCACGCGCGTGTTCACCTTGTAGCCGCTGACGACCTTGGCGGCAGCGCGCAAATCCTCAATGCGTCCGTTGGTGCAGGAGCCGATGAAGACGCGATCAATCGGAATCGACTCGATGCGTTCGCCGGGCTTGAGCGCCATGTATTCCAGCGCGCGCTCGTAGGAGCGGCGGTCGGTGTCGGTGGCGGCGCTGGCCGGATCAGGCACTGCGCCGGTTATGGGAACCACCATGCCCGGGCTGGGTCCCCAGGAAACATACGGCGTCAGTTCTTTGGCGTCGATGACCAGTTCGCGGTCAAACTTTGCGCCGGGATCGGAGACGAGTTGGCTCCAATGCGCAACGGCCTGCTCCCAAGCCTTGCCGGTGGGGCAGTTGGCGCGGCCCTTCAGATAAGCGAAGGTGGTGGCATCCGGCGCGATCATGCCCGCGCGTGCGCCCGCCTCAATGCTCATGTTGCAGACGGTCATGCGGCCTTCCATGGAAAGCGAGCGAATGGCCGAGCCTGCGTACTCGATCACATAACCGGTGGCGCCGTCAGTGCCGATGCTGCCAATGATGGCCAGCGCGACATCTTTGGCGGTGACGGCGGGCGGCAATTCGCCTTCGACCGCGATGCGGAAGGTCTTGGCTCGGCCTTGCGGCAGGCATTGCGTGGCCAGCACATGCTCCACTTCACTGGTGCCGATGCCAAAGGCCAGTGCGCCAAAGGCTCCATGCGTGCTGGTATGGCTGTCGCCGCAGACGATGGTCATGCCCGGCTTGGTAAAGCCCTGCTCCGGCCCGATGACATGCACGATGCCTTGCTTGGGCGACTGCACGTCGGACATCTCCACGCCGAACTCGGCGCAGTTGCGGCGCAGCGTTTCAACTTGTTTGGAGGAGATGGCGTCGGCAATCACCAAACGGTCTTGCACGGAGGTGGTAGGCACGTTGTGATCCACCGTGGCCAAACACCGCTCCGGGCGACGCACCTTGCGTCCCGCCAGACGCAAGCCTTCAAAGGCCTGCGGCGAGGTGACCTCGTGCAACAAATGCAGATCAATGTAGAGCAACGCCGGTTCGCCTGTGGGTTCGGCGACCAAGTGTGCATCCCAGATTTTTTCAAAGAGCGTTTTTGCCTGTGTCGTCATAATCTTTTCATTCATACGCGTGTTGATCATTTTTGATGAGTCATTCTGAGCGAAGCGAAGAATCCAGAGAATCCATGTTGAGAAAATTTCTTTCTATTTTTTTATCGCCTGAATTCTTCACTTCGCTGCGCTTCGTTCAGAATGACGATTCTTTTACTCCCATCCTCCGCAAACAGCGCGAAGGATGGGGCCCCCAATTCCTTAAACCGCGTGCAACGCCTGCTTGCGGTTGACGATCTCATTGAGTGCGGCGAAGACCATCTTGCCCATCTCCTGCGTGCTGACGATGGTCTGGCCGGAGCTTTGCCCCACTGCGCCGCTGCGCGCAATGTCTGCCGTGCGATTGCCCTGGGCCAATACTTGATTCACGGCGGCCTCGACGGCCAGCGCATCCTGTTCCAATCCAGCAGAGTGGCGCAGCAGCATGGCCGCGGTCAAAATCGCGCCCAGCGGATTGGCCTTTCCCGTTCCGGCAATGTCGGGCGCGGAGCCGTGCACCGGCTCATACAGATTCACCTTGCCCCCGACGGTGGCCGAGGGCAACATGCCCAGCGAGCCGGTGATGACAGCGGCTTCGTCCGTCAAAATATCGCCGAAGAGATTTTCCGCCAGCACCACGTCGAAGTTGCGCGGCGTGTTCATCAGGTGCATGGCGCAGGCGTCCACATATTGATGCTCCAACGTCACGTCGGGATACTCGGCTGCTGCCTCGGTGACGGCGGCGCGCCAGAGTTGCGAGACTTCGAGCACGTTGGCCTTATCGACGGAGGTAACTTTTTTGCGGCGCTTGCGGGCCTGCTCAAAGGCAACGTGGGCCACGCGCAGCACCTCTTCGCGCGTGTAATACATGGTGTTGAGCGCGATGCCGGTCTCCTTATTCCAAGAGCGCGGCGCGCCGAAGTACAGGCCGCTGAGCAGCTCGCGGACAAAGAGAATGTTGGCTCCATCAGTCACTTCGGGGCGCAGCGGCGAGTTGCCAGCCAGCGCGGAGTAGGCGATGGACGGGCGCAGATTGGCGAAGCCGCCGAGGGCTTGGCGCAACTGCAACAGACCCGCCTCCGGGCGTTGGCTGGGTGGCAGGGAATTGAACTCATTGCCGCCTACGGCACCGAGCAGCACGGCGTCGCTGTCGAGTGCGGCCTCCAGTGTGGCCGGGGGCAGCGGCGTTCCATGGGCCTTGATGGCCACGCCGCCAATGGGCTGCTCATTGAATGTGAACTGGTGTCCGTTCAGCTCCGCCACTGTGCGGAGAATCGTGACCGCCTCGCGTGTCACCTCTGGCCCGATGCCGTCGCCTGCAACCACTGTGATCTTCAATTGCATGAATAACCCTCGTTCCGATGCGGATGTGAAATGTTGTGAATCAACCAAATGGAAGCCTGTCGCCTACGGCTGCGCCGCAGGCATGGGTGCCAGCAACGCCAGCAGATCCTGGTCGTACACGGCTTTCTTGCGGTCAGCCAAATGAATAAAGCGCTGGGAGACCTCTTCGAGTGCGTCGCGATCCAGAACGTGGCCCAACTCCGTAAGCCGGTGGGCCAGTGCATGGCGGCCCGAATGTTTGCCGAGCACCATGCGGTTGCTGGGTACGCCGACCGCAGCCGGCGTGATGATTTCATAGCAGAGCGGATTCGACAGCACGCCGTGCTGGTGAATGCCGGCCTCATGCGCAAAGGCGTTGCTGCCCACGATCGCTTTGTTCGGCGAAGGGCCATAACTGATGGTGCGGCTCAGCAACTGGCTGGTGGGGAAGAGCTGTTCCAAATGCAAGCCGTGAGTGAAGGGAAATTTGTCGGCACGCACGTGCATGGCCGCCGCAATCTCCTCCAGCGCTGCGTTGCCTGCGCGCTCGCCGATGCCGTTGATGGTGCACTCCACCTGGCGCGCACCCGCTTCAATCGCGGCCAGACTGTTGGCCACGGCCATGCCCAGGTCATCATGGCAGTGGCAGGAGAGCGTCACCTTTTCCATGCCAGGCACACGCTGGCGCAACAGGCGGAAGAGCGCCGCATACTCCTGCGGGACGGTGTAGCCGACCGTGTCCGGCAGGTTGATGACGGTTGCGCCCGCGTTGACGGCAACGCCGACGATCTTGCAAAGAAAGTCCAAATCCGTGCGCGTTGCGTCTTCGGGCGAAAACTCCACCGTGTCGACAAGCTGCGCGGCCAGGCGCACGGCTGCGTCGGCCTGTTCGAGGGCCTGCTCACGCGTGATCTGCAATTTATATTCGAGATGAATGTCAGAGCTGGCCAGAAAGATGTGGATGCGCGAGCTGCGCGCCGGTTCCAACGCGCGGGCTGCGACCTCAATGTCTTCTTTGCGCGCACGGGAGAGGCTGGCAATCTGCGGGCCGCGCACCTCGCTGGCGATGGTGTGAATGGCGGCAGCATCGCCCTCAGAGGCAATGGCGAAGCCTGCCTCCAGAATATCCACGCCGAGCGTTTCCAACTGGCGCGCCATGCGCAGCTTTTCCGTGGTGTGCATGCTGCAGCCCGGCGACTGCTCGCCGTCGCGCAAGGTGGTGTCAAAGAATTGGACGCGTTCCTGTCCCATGCGGTTTTTCCTGTCCGTTAGAATCCCGGCTAATGTCCAGATTCCATGAACTCTGCGCGGGATATTTCCACGACTGCCATTCCAGAGTATCATAAGATTGTTTTATGGAGTTGCATTGAACCATTAAATTATTTTATTCGATAAGCAAAAATAGAGGTGGGGAAATCTACGGGGGTGCGACATGGTTTTATTTCAACTCGAGACCTTTCTGGCCGTGGTGGAGGAGCGCAGCTTTTCGCGGGCGGCGGTGCGTCTGCGGCGGACGCAGCCGGCCATTAGCCAGGCCATTCGCAAGCTGGAGGAAGAGGTGGGCGAAGCGGTGTTTGACCGCACCTCACGCGACGCCACGCTGACGGCTGCCGGAGAGGTGTTGCGCGACTACGCGCAAAAAATGGTGAACCTGCGCAACGAAGCCACCGGCGCGCTGGCCGAGCTGCGCTCGCTGCAACGCGGGCAACTGCTGCTGGCGGCCAACGAGTACACCTGCATGTATCTGCTGCCGGTGGTCGATGCCTTCCGGCGGCTGTCGCCGCAGATCAAGGTGACGGTGCAGCGTTCGCTGGCCAGCCGCATGGCCGATGAGATTCTTTCGCACGCAGTCGAATGCGGCGTCATCTCCTATCGGCCCGAAGATCCGCAGGTGCGCTCGATTGTGGTCTACCGCGATGAGCTGGTCTTCACCATGCACCCGCGGCATCCGCTGGCGAGCATGGACGAGGTGCCCATCCACCGGCTGGGCGCGGAGAATTTTGTGGCGCACAACATTCCTTCACCATTGCGCCTGCGCGTTGTGCAGGCCTTCCGGCGGCACCGCACGCCGTTGAACATGGGCGTGGAGTTGCCCAGCATGGAAGCCATCAAGCGCTTTGTGGGCATGGGCAACGGCGTGGCCCTGTTGCCGGGCTTGACGGTGGAGCGCGAATTGCAAAGCGGCGAATTGGTGCAGGTGCGCGTGCCGGAGTTGCAGTTTGAGCGCAAGCTGCGCCTGGTCCATCGCAAACACGCGAATCTGTCGCATGCGGCGCTGGCGTTTTTGAAGGTGGTCGAGTCCATGGCGGCCCAGCGCGGCGACCTCTACCTCTTCCAGCCGGAGCGGGGTGCAGGATTTTCCCAGCCAGAATTTCCGTGCAGGCGCTCTGGCAGGTACAATTGGAAAAGTTAAGGACTCAGAGCCAGGCGAGTATCTTTGCGTCCGGTCTGCGCGTGGAAGGTTGCGCGGCAGACTGGCCGGATGAGGGGTTCATTTGCGAATGAAGAAGTGGTTGTTGTTGCTGGGCGTGCTGCCGTTGATGGCTGCAAGCGGTTTTGCCCAGGTGAGCAGACAAGATGTCAGTATGAGCTTTGTTGGCACGTTGCAGCCGATTATTACCGGCAATGACGTGACGCAAAAATCCACCATCGGCATTGGCGATTTGATCGAGTACCGGTTCATGCTGAACCCCAGCAATGGGCTGGAGGCCAACTACCAGTACAGCCAGTTCACGCAGAAGTACACGGCCAGCTTTTCGAACGCCCGGATTCACAGCCGTTACCAAGAGGCGTCCCTCGAATATGTCCGCTACTTCAACTACAAAAAATTCAACCCGTTCATCGCGGCCGGCGTGGGACTATTTCTGTACAACGTAATTGACGACACGCACACGACCACAGACGCAGCCGGCAAAGGTTCCAATATTGGGGAATTGTTCGGTGGCGGCGT
>DAHUZD010000122.1 GCA_027306745.1 Acidobacteriaceae bacterium | reverse complement strand
AGCATCGTCTCTGGGCGCGTGGTGGCAACGGTGATGTAGGAGTCCGTGTGGCCGACGACGGGATAGCGAATCTCGTAGAGCTTGCCTGCCTGCTCCTCGTGGACGACTTCCAGATCGGACAGCGCTGTCTGGCAGCGCGGGCACCAGTTGACGATATAGGCCCCGCGATAGATCAGCCCATCCTCATGCAACTGGACGAAGGCCTCGCGCACGGCGCGGGAGAGATTGTTGTCCATGGTGAAGTATTCGCGTGACCAATCGACGCTGGCTCCCAAGCGCTTCATCTGGCCCAGGATGGCTCCGCCGTATTCTTTTTTCCATTGCCAAACGCGCTCGACAAAGGCCTCACGGCCCAGTTGCTGACGGCTGGTGCCTTCGCTGGCCAGTTGGCGCTCGACCATCATCTGTGTGGCGATGCCTGCGTGGTCGGTGCCGGGAACCCAGAGCGCAGTGTCGCCGCACATACGCCGCCAGCGTATGAGAATATCCATCTCCGTTTGGTTGAGCATGTTGCCCATTTGCAGGCGGCCAGTCAAGTTGGGCGGCGGAAGCAGAATTGTGAAGACGCGGGCAGGATCAATAGTCTCGGCGGCAGGTGCGGCAAAGAGGTTCTCACGCACCCAGTATTCGGCCCAGCGGTCTTCAACGGCTGTGGGGTCGTAGGCTTTGGGGAGTTCTCTAGACATAGATGGGAGCTGGCCGGGAATCGATCAGGGCCAAGTTTCACGATAGCATAGCGCGGACAAGCCCAAGGGCCGCCGGAGGGCGACCCTTGGGTGTTTCTTTGGGTGTTTGCAGACTAGAAGGGATTCAACTTGTCGAGGCCCTTCTTCTTTTTGTGCCTGCTGGAAGATTCCTGGCCAGAGTTGTACTTCGGCTTGGGATTCTTCTTCTTTCCCGAGGTGTCGGCGTTATCGTTGGCTGTGTTGACGGCATGGCCGCCGCGGGGGACGTCGTTGATCTGATCCGGCGCCTCGGTGGGGGCCTGCGTTGAGGGCAGCGGCGTGCTGTCCTTGGGCGCGACCGTCGGCAGACCGCCATTGGCCTGTGGCTGGGCGCTGGGCCAAGAGGCAGGCGAGGAAGTCGTTCCTGCCGCGGCTCCGCCCTGGATGCTGTTGCCAGCCGGGCCGCTGGGTTGCGCCGCGGGCACAGACCCCGGAGCGGGCATGATGACCGGCTGCGTGTTCGAGTTGTCAGGCGCGGAACTGGCTCCAGTGACGTCTTGCAGTTGCAGGCTGCCCGATGCGGGCGCGACTGTGCTGGCGGGAGCCGATGTTTCCGTGGCTCCGTTGGCTGCAGCGTTGGCATTCAAGCCAGAGCCAGGAACCGCGCCAGCGTTGCTGAACTGGCTGAGCGGCGGCGCGGGCTTGCCGTCAGGGTGCTGCGCCCATGCGGCATCAGCCATCATTTCCTTGTACAGTTGCGGAGCCAGCAGCGGCGCAGGATCTGTGAGCGTTGGTTCGCCAATGTGCGATGCCTGTTGTGTGGAAGGATGGGCCGTAATCAACAGAACAACCTTGTCCTTCATGTTGACGATGGAGCGGCTTTGCTCCTCTTTTTCGCTGGCGGCGATGG
>DAHUZD010000101.1 GCA_027306745.1 Acidobacteriaceae bacterium | reverse complement strand
CGAACATTGTCGCGCGCGAAGTGGTTGTGCTTGGCAAGGTGCGCGGCAACGTCAATGCCAGCGACCGCGTGGACATTCGCAGCGAAGGTTCGCTGACTGGCGATGTGATTGCCCAGCGCATCAGCATTGAAGATGGCGCCTTCTTCAAGGGCGGCATCGACATCCGCAAGCCGGGCGGCAACAACCATGTGAAGGATCAGGAACGGATTATGTCCACACAGGCTCCGTCTCCGGCTCCATCGCCTGCGCCGGGAATTTCAACACAGATCGCTGCCTCGGCGATGTAATTGTCGAGCGAGCGAATCTCTTGCAGGGCTGGTGCGCTATAACGCGGGCCAGCCCTTTTGTGTCTGAACTACTGCGCTCGGCTCGTGACGGATACCCCAGAGGCTTTGGAGAGTGCATCCAGCACTGCGCGGTATTGTTTCTTGTCCGCTTGGAACTCCAAGGTGCCGCTGGTTCCATGGTTGTCCCACGAGACAGTAATGAAGTCCTTCTCCAGTGTCGTGCACATGACGGGAACTCCTACTGGCCAGAAGAACAGGGAAATGATCAGGCCGGTCACGATTCTGTGGTGCTTGTACTGTTCCCATGTGATTGTTTTGACCGCAGATGTGGGTACAGTGTACGGCTGACCCCAATTGGAAACCGACTTGAAGCTGTCTTGCGAGCACTTTTTTGCGGGTTGCTGTGTTCCATCCTCATTGTTCACGCTGCCCTTGTCTTTGCAGGCCGTGTAAACGCTCAGGCTGCTTCCAGAGACGGCAACGCCAACGGGCTGGTTGAGCGTGGTGTCGGTAAGACTCCCTCCCCGATAAGTAGCAACGGTATGCGCATTCGACGCATCGGGTGCGGCAGGCGCTATGGGAGCAAGGGGCGCACTGCTGGCGGCGGCAGGCAGGGTGGTATCACTGGTAGTGGCGAAAGACTGTGGCGTGGATGTGAGTGTAAACAACGCAAGGGTGCAACAGACAAGGACAGACTTCATAAATGAGACCTCCTGTGAGATAGACACACGGGGAGCAATTTGTAATCAAGGACCTCAATTTTTTTCTACACAAAGCTACTTCCCGGTCGTGCGGTAGGCATCGGATGCCGGGCGCACGTCCTTCGGCGCATGGATGGCCAGAATGTTGAGGCCATCGAGCTACAGGAAGAAATGGAGGCTACTCTCGTGTTTGGGCCAGCATAATGAAAGCAAATGCAATTGGCAAACATAATTGCAATTCGCTGCTGAGGGACCAATTGTCTGCAGGGTAGGTTGAATCGTATTTTGGGAGAATGCATCTATTTTGTCGGAGTGCTTGGAGGGTTCATGTTATATATTCGTTCAAACAAAGATCGTGGTCACGCCAATCATGGCTGGCTGGATACGCACTATTCCTTTTCCTTTGCGGACTACTTTGATCCAGAGCAGATGGGCTTCCGCGCTTTGCGTGTCATCAACGAGGATCGTATCGCACCCAGTAAAGGTTTTGGCACGCATGGCCACCGCGACATGGAGATTCTCACCTACATGCTGGGCGGCACGCTGGAGCACAAGGACTCGCTCGGCTCTGGCGGCCAGTTGCACCCCGGCGACGTGCAGTTTATGTCGGCAGGCAGTGGTGTGCGCCACAGCGAATTCAATCCCTCCGCAGAGGAGACAGCGTACCTGCTCCAGATTTGGCTACTACCCAACCGGCAGGGGCTCGATCCGCTTTATGGACAGAAGCGATTTCCAATCGCGGAGCAGCCCAACCGACTGCACCCGATCGCCACACGCGATGGCCGAGAGGGAACATTTTTGATTCGCACGGATGCGGAGGTCTCCGCAGCCCGCATGGAGCCTGGGGCATCGCTGACGGCGCCGCTTCACCTGGGCCATGGGTGGTTGCAAGTAGCGCGGGGGGCGTTGACCGTCAATGGCACAGCGCTGGCCGCAGGTGATGGAGTGGCCATCAGCGCAGAGCCGCAGTTGACCATGCAGGCAGACGCCAAGGCTGGCGCGGAGTTCTTGCTCTTCGATCTGGCCTGAGCGGTGTTAGATGAAACGCAAAAGGCGCATCCTACTCATGAACAGGATGCGCCTTTTTGTGGATGAGCCGGGCGCATTTACAGGATGTAGCGGGCCAGGTCCTGATCCTTCACAATAGAAGCCACCTGTTTGCGCACATACTCTGGATCGATACGCGCAACCCATTCCCGCCCATTCGCGCCTTCCACTTCTGAAATTGGCAGCGTCGTGGTCGACGGCATCTGCACCACCTCCGCACTGGCGGCTAGGGAAACGGGCTGGCCCTTTTGTGCGCTGGCTGCGTTGCGGGCCGGCTTACAGACATCGGGCGCGGTGAAGCTGATCTCATCCAGTACGCGCTCCAAAATCGTGTGCAGGCGGCGCGCGCCAATGTTTTCCGTCGATTCATTGACGCGGAAAGCGAAGTTGGCAATTTCAGCCAGCGACTCGGGAGCAAACTCCAACCGGAGGCCTTCAGTTTCCAGCAACGCCGTGGCCTGCTTGACCAGGGAGGATTTTGGCTCCGTTAGAATGCGCACGAAGTCTTCGACGGTGAGCGATTGCAGCTCCACGCGAATGGGGAAACGGCCTTGCAGCTCTGGGATGAGGTCGCTGGGCTTGGAGACGTGAAAGGCTCCGGCGGCGATGAATAGGATGTGATCCGTGCGTACCATGCCGTAGCGTGTGTTAACAGTGGTGCCCTCGACGATGGGCAGAATGTCGCGTTGCACACCTTCACGCGAAACATCCGGGCCGTGCCCGCCTTCGCGCCCGGCGATTTTGTCGATCTCGTCGAGGAAGATGATTCCGGAGTTTTCCACGCGCTCGACGGCCAAGCGCGTCACCTGATCCATGTCGATCAGGCGCTGCTCCTCTTCCTGAATGAGATATTCGAAGGCCTCGTTCACCTTCATCTTGCGCTTTTTTGTGCGCTGGCCAAAAAGGTTTGGCAGAATATCCTTCAGGTTGATGTCCATCTCTTCCATACCCTGGTTGGAGATGACTTCAAAAGACGGCATGTTGCGTTCGCGCACATCGATTTCCACCATGCGCTCGTCGAGTTTGCCTTCGCGGAATTGCTGGCGCAGTTTTTCGCGTGTGCGCTGGTGTGAATCCTGCGGCTGTGAAGCGGCAGGCGATGGAAACAGCAGAGTGTTGTCCGCAGGCGCTCCGGGCGCGGCTGTGGCGCCGGCCACAGGGGCCGCGGCTGCGCCAACCGGCGGTAGCAGCAGGTCGAGCAGCCGCTCCTCCGCGTTCAACTCCGCGCGGTCTTCCACCTCGGCCAGCTTTTCTTCTCGCAGCATGTCGATGGCAATCTCAACCAAGTCGCGGATCATCGATTCGACATCGCGTCCCACGTAGCCAACCTCGGTAAACTTGGAGGCCTCCACCTTCAGAAATGGAGAGTTGGTCAGCTGGGCCAGGCGGCGCGCAATTTCTGTTTTGCCCACGCCGGTGGGGCCGATCATGATGATGTTCTTCGGCATGATGTCGTCGGCCATGTCCGGCGGCAGCTTTTGCCGGCGCATGCGGTTGCGCAGCGCGATGGCCACGGCGCGCTTGGCTGCCTGCTGGCCCACGACATGCTTGTCCAGTTCGGCGACGATTTCGCGCGGCGTCATCTCGTCGAG
>DAHUZD010000082.1 GCA_027306745.1 Acidobacteriaceae bacterium | reverse complement strand
GTCCGGCAAGGGCATCTGGAGCTGCTGGACCCCAACGGCAAACTCACCGCCGTTGCCCTGCGCGAGATCAAAACCGTCTGCTTCGTGCGGGAGTTTTTGCCCAACGATCCGGCCAACCCGGAACGCCTCGTGCGCCGCAGTTTTTCCACCCGACCCCGCTCGGCCGGCCTATGGCTGCGCTTGGGCTTCCGGGACGGCGATCAGCTCGAAGGCCTGGCCAGCAACGATCTCACTCTGTTGGACCCGGAAGGCATTCAATTCGCCCCGCCCGATACGCGCTCCAACACGCAATGGATTTTTGTTCCGCGCAGCGCGCTGGACTCATTGCAGGTCGTCGCCGTCATCGGCAACAATGCCCGTCGCCAAGCGGAAAACGCCGCGCAAGAACGCCTCTTCGCCAGCTAGGCGCGCGGCTGCATTCCTACGCTGCCACGATCCAGGCCATCCTACGAGAGCACAGCGTCATTCTGAGCGACCAGCGGAAGCGAAGAATCCAGAGGCGCATTGCTGAATACACATGGCCCGCATCTTCTGGATTCTTCCCGTTCGACTCATCCGCAAGGGCGGACTCGCCCAGGGCAGGCTGTAGCGGGCGCTCCTCGGAATGACTCTGTACAACTTGGAAACCTTCGCACGATAAACACCTTGTTATTCCGAACAAGCGAAGCGAGTCGAGAATCTGCAAGTTTTTTGCTGCCGCAAAGCGGCCACCTGCTGAAGCAGATGACCGCTATGCGAGCATTCGTCCGTCTTATTTCTGTGTGGCCGCGTGGGCCATCTGTTCATGCACCTTGGCCAATTGCTCCATCTTGCCGGACAGTTTCTGGAAGGACTCCGCCAACGACGCACAGTACGCATAGGTGCTGGCAAAGTGCTTGTTGGCTCCCATCCAAGGATTTTTCTTGTACTGTTCGGCCATTTGCGTATGCTCCTTGGCCAGTGCCGCATACTGTTGCGCCTGCGCCGTGTAGTACTGCGCAATGCGCTCCTGGTCGGCTGGAGTCTTCGCCGTGGCGATCAGTGTCAACAGTTGCTGTTTGCTCATGGTTGTTGTCTTGGCTGGTTGCATGGCCATGGTTTGTCCCCAGGCCGCGATGCCCAAAACCAACGTGAATGTAAGAGTGAGTAGATTGCGTGTGCTGAACATGGAAGTTCTCCTTGTCTGTGTGCGGAATTTCCGCATGAGATGCACGGCTGCTCTCGGCAGCCCATCAATGCGTCCAAGCAAGGAGGGGGATTAAATCCGAATGCTTCGGTGAAATATATACCGGCGCGTTGCTGCCGTCCGGGGAAGGCTTCGATCCACGTGCGTCGCGCCAGTTGAAATTGCATCATGCGCCCAAGTGGACGTTAGAGCTATGGCTCTCCATCCGGCTCGTTCGCCTGCGTATGAAGAGGCAGTTGTTGGCGATGCTGCAATCGCCTGCGAGGGGCAGCCAGCGCAGGCGCTCATCACTACGGCCACTCCATCCATGGAGTGACACATGCGCTGGCAGGTGCCCGGAGACATGCGCAGCGCGACGCAGCTTGCATTTGCCTGTACAGGCCCGGCTCCCAGCACGATTGCTAGTGCCAACGCCGCGAGTTTGGCTATCCGTTGCATACGCCTGTACTTCACTCTGTGCGCTCGCGCCCCATGCGTCTGTGACCACAATCACCAGGCTGGAAGCGGATGCGCCGCTGATGGTGAGGGTTCTGTCGCTGCTATGGATATGCCTTGTCCTCCCGATCAAACGGGAGCGAGTCGAGGAATCTGCGGTTCCAGCATTTTCAAAGCAGCGGAAGATTTGCTCGACTCCACCGCACTGCATGCATCTCGGCACGCAATGAAAGCGCGTGCGGCTAACGTTACCGTTTCATGCCGCGATCCATGGCCGCGTTGGCCAGGCCGTCGGCCTGTTTGTTTTTGCCGCGCAGCACGTGCTCAATGGAGAATTGCTCCAGCCGGGCCACGCGCCGCCGCGCCTCCTCATACAGCGGACGCAGGTCGGGGCTTTTCACTTTGTACTGGCCACGCAACTGTTTCACCATCAGCTCAGAGTCCGAAATCACGCGCAGCCGCGCATGTCCGTGCGCCAAGGCGTAGTCCAGCGCCGCCAGCAGCGCCGAGTATTCGGCCACGTTGTTGGTGGTGATGCCCAGAAACTCGCTCAACTCGGCCAGTTTGGAGCCGTCCGCTGCCTGCACCAGCACGCCATAGCCAGCCGGGCCGGGATTGCCCCGCGAGCCGCCGTCGGTGTAGGCCGTGATCCAGTCCGCAGCGGCGTGCCGGCCTTGGCCGTGTTCAGGCGGCGCATCGGGTCTGGAAAATAGAGAAGTCTGTGCATCGGAGCTGAGTGAGCGCGGTTTCTGCAACATAGATATTCCTCAGTCTACAGGCCGCGATGAGCGGATGGACGCAAGGGCGTACAGCAGCGGCCCTGCGGCCAGTATGCCAACGCCCAGGGCCAGCGCAGAGAGGTGCGGAGTGATGCGGTCGGCGCGCGCGGCGTAGATGGCGAAGCCGATCCACGCGGTGGGAAGCACGCCGGTCAGGGCGGCGGCCAGGGGTCCACCGGGGATGCGAAAGGGCCGGGCCAGCTCTGGCTCCCGCAGGCGGAGCACGGCCAGTGCGATGAATTCCAAAATCAGACTGAGGCCGTAGAGCAGTACGTCCAGTTCCAGCAGCCGCACC
>DAHUZD010000116.1 GCA_027306745.1 Acidobacteriaceae bacterium | reverse complement strand
CGTCATCTCCAGCGCAGCCTGTGTTTCCACCACGCCGGGCAGGTTGCGCAGCTTCTCAGCATACTTGTCCATCGGATGCCCGGAGACGTAAAAGCCCAGCACCTCTTTTTCATTTTGCAGTCGCAGCGGCTCCTCCCAGTCGGGAGTTTGCGGCAGAGCGTCCTGACTGGCTGCTGCGGCGGGTCCGTCGTGGAACAACCCGAAGAGTCCATGCTGGCCTGCGGCTTGGTCACGCTGCGCTTTTTGCGCGCGCTCCATCGCCTTGTCAATGGCCCCGGCCATCGCGCTTCGCTGGCCAAAACAATCGAACGCGCCAGCCTTTACCAGGGATTCCAGCACACGCTTGTTCAGCAGGCGCAGGTCGATGCGCTCGCAGAAATCATAAAAAGAAGTGAAGGGCCGGTTCTCCTGCTGCGCCTGCGTGCGCGCATCCAGAATGGACTCAATCGCATTGCGCCCTACGTTCTTAATCGCAGTGAGTCCAAAGCGGATCGCATTTCCATTCGGCGTAAAGTCTGCGCCGCTGGCCAGAACATCTGGCGGCTCCACGCGAATGCCCATCTCGCGGCACTCTTGGATGTACTTGACCACATTGTCCGGCTTGCTGACTTCACTGGTCAGCAGTGCGGCCATAAACTCCACCGGGTAGTGCGTCTTCAAATACGCCGTGTGATAAGCCAGCAGAGCATAGGCTGCCGAGTGCGACTTGTTGAAGCCGTATCCGGCAAACTGCTCCATCAGGTCGAAGATGTGCACCACGGTTTTTTCCGGGTAGCCGCGCTCCAGCGCTCCCTTCACAAAACGGTCGCGCTGCTTGGCCATCTCCTCAGGATTTTTCTTGCCCATGGCGCGGCGCAGCAGATCGGCTTCGCCCAGCGAGTAACCCGCCACGGCGTTGGAAATCTGCATCACCTGTTCCTGATAGACGATGACGCCCAGCGTCTCCTTCAAAATTCCTTCGAGCACGGGCAGCTCGTAGTGCACTTCCTTGCGCCCCCACTTGCGGTCGATGAAGTCATCAATCATGCCGCCCTGGATTGGCCCCGGACGATAGAGCGCGTTCAACGCCGTCAGATCTTCCACGCTGTTGGGTTTGTAACGGCGCAGCACATCGCGCATGCCGCCCGACTCAAACTGGAAGACGCCAGAGGTCAACGCCTTGTGAAAGACATGCTCATACGAGGAGGCATCGTCCAGCGGAGCGGTTTGCAGATCTAATTGCTCACCGCGGTTCAGCGCGATCAAACGCAACGCATCTTGAATCACGGTCAGCGTCGTCAGGCCAAGAAAGTCCATCTTGAGCAAGCCCAGCTTCTCGATGGCCTTCATGTCATAGGCGGTGACGATTTCCTCATTCTTGCTGCGGCTCAACGGCACCAGATTCGTCAGCGGCTCAGGCGCAATCACCACTCCAGCCGCATGCACGCCCGCGCCACGCACCAGGCCTTCGAGCCTGCGCGCCGTGTCCAGCAGTTCACGAATCTGCGTGTCGCTCTCATACAACTGTTGCAGCGGCGCAGATTCCTCCAGCGCCTCTTCCAAAGTGATGCCGATCGTCGTCGGAATGAGCTTGGCGATCTTGTCCACCTCGCCATACGGCATGTCCAGCGCTCGGCCCACGTCCTTCACGGCGGCTTTGGCGGCCATGGTGTTGAAGGTGATGATCTGCGCCACCTGCTCGCGCCCGTACTTGCGCGTCACATAGTCGATCACTTCACCGCGCCGGTTCATGCAGAAATCTATATCGATATCCGGCATGGAGACGCGTTCAGGATTCAGAAAGCGCTCAAACAGCAGTTGATTCTGCAGTGGATCAATGTCGGTAATGCCCAGCACAAAGGCCACCAGCGCGCCTGCTGCCGAGCCGCGCCCCGGCCCGACGGGAATGCCTTGCTCTTTGGCGTGCCGGATGAAGTCCCAGACGATCAAAAAATATCCAGAGAACTGCATCTGCTTGATGCAGGCAATCTCGCGCTCCAGTCTTTGCTCATACTCCTCCAGCGGACGCCGCAGCTTTCCGCTGTCGCGCAGGTGGCGGATGGATGTGTCCAGCCTGTGCCGTAGCCCTTCGCGGCAGACCTGCTCAAAGTAGCTGTCGATGGTGTAGCCCGGTGGCACGGCAAATTGAGGAAAGGGGTTTTTGACCTTGCTGAGCTGGACGTTGCACCGCTCGGCAAACTGCATTGTGCGCGCCACCACCTCGGGGGAGTGGGAGAAGACTTGCTCCATCTCCTCGGCGGACTTGACGTAGAACTGGTCGCCGTCAAAGCGGAAACGTTTCGGATCATTCCGCGAAGCGCCCGTCTGCACACACAACAACACATCATGCGCGTGGTGGTCGTCGTGGTTCAGGTAGTG
>DAHUZD010000070.1 GCA_027306745.1 Acidobacteriaceae bacterium | reverse complement strand
CCGTCTTCTTCGGCCTGCGCAAGCTGAAAACCCGCATCCTGCCCACAGATGGCATGGCTCAAGCCTGAACGGCCTGCGCAGGCCAGCAATAGAACCTGAACCTCTCGCGGAAGGAGTCAAGATGTCTCCCAAGAAAGTTCTTCTCAGTTGGAGTGGCGGCAAGGACAGCGCCTGGGCACTGCATATTCTGCGTCAAGACCCGCGCTACAACGTTTGCGCTCTCCTGACCACGCTCAATGGCCATTTTGGCCGCGTGGCTATTCACGGCTACCGTGAAGAGTTGCTCGACCTGCAAGCCCAGGCCACGGGTCTACCGGTTTGGAAGGTGTCGTTGCCCTTTCCCTGCTCAAATGCCGATTACGAATCGCGGATGCAGGCCGTCTGCGCCCGCGCCGTGGAGGAGGGCTTCGATGCCGTTGCCTTTGGCGATTTGTTTTTGGAGGACATCCGCGCCTACCGCATCGAAAAACTTGCTGGCACCGGCCTAGAGCCAATCTTCCCCATCTGGGGCATTCCCACAGATCAACTGGCGCGGCAGATGATCGCTGCCGGCCTCAGCGCCCGCGTCACCTGCGTGAATCCGAAGCACCTCGCGCCCAGCTTCTGCGGTCGCCTCTTTGACGCGCAATTCCTCGCCGATCTGCCCGCCAGCGTCGATCCCTGCGGCGAACGCGGCGAGTTCCACAGCGTCGCCATCGCCGGGCCAATGTTCGCCCATCCCATCGCCGTCGAGCACACGCTCACTGTCGAGCGCGACGGCTTTGTCTATGGAGAAATCCTGCCGCTTCAGCGCGCATCTGCCCCCATCCCGCCTGCTTCTACCCCGTCTGCCTCTGCGTGATAGCCTTGTGGCAGTGTGGTCTCCCTGTTCCCAAGGCGCAGAAGCCGGCAGACAGCCGCATGTCCCAGGCAACATTTTCGCGCTGCATCCGTCTCTTTAGCTGTGGCCGCCTGCGCACTCCTGGCGATTTCGCGCGCCACATATGCAAGCTCAATCTCATCGGCAAAGGATTCCCGCATGGCGCATCCGCCGGCCCAGAACGCCCCATGGTGGGCGCACGCCGTCTTTTATGAAATTTATCCGCGCAGCTTTCAAGACAGCAACGGCGACGGCATCGGTGATCTCAACGGCATCACCGCGCGTCTGGACGCACTGCACGATCTCGGCGTGGACGCTATCTGGCTGACGCCCTTCTATCCATCGCCGCAGGTGGATTTTGGCTACGACATCTCCGACTACGAAGCCATTGATCCGATGTATGGAACGATGGCCGACTTCGACCACTTGATCGCCGAGGCGAAAAAACGCCACATCCGCGTGCTGCTGGACATGGTGATGAACCATACCTCCGACGAGCATCCGTGGTTTGTCGAAAGCCGCAGCTCGCGCGACAACCCCAAGCGGGATTGGTACGTCTGGCGCGACGGCAAGGCTCCCGGCCAGCCGCCGAACAATTGGCAAAGCCTCTTTGGCCACTCCGCCTGGCAGTATGACGCCAAGACGCAGCAGTGGTACTACCACAAGTTCTACGTGCAGCAACCGGACCTGAACTGGAACAATCCTGACGTGCAGGCGGCCATGTTCAACACCGTGCGCTTCTGGCTGAATCGCGGCGTGGATGGTTTCCGATTGGATGCCATCACCACGCTCTTTGAGGACCCAGAGCTGCGCGATGAGCCGGTATTGCCGGGCACGAACGCCTTCGGCGATCCCAACCTGGACCACACGCTGACCGACAACCAGCCGCAGGTACACACCGTGCTGCGCGACCTGCGCACGATCGTGGATGAATATCCCGGCGACCGCGTGTTGATTGGCGAAACCTATCTATCCAGCGTGCAGGAGCTAGCCAAAATGTATGGCCCGCACAATGACGAGCTGCATCTGCCCATGGACATGCAACTCGGCACGCTCAACCGGATGGACGCGCAGGCCTTTCGGGAACGGCTGCGCGAGGCGCAAACCGAGCTGCATGGCAATCTGCCACTCTTCGTCTTTGACAACCACGACATCGCACGCAGTTGGGATCGTTACGGCGACGGCATTCACAACGCCGCCATTGCGCGCGTGATTGCGGCCCTGCAACTGACCACGCGCTCCGTGCCGCTGCTCTACTACGGGCAGGAGATTGGCATGGTCACCACGCTGCCCAAAACCCGCGCACAGGTGCAAGACCCTATCGGTAGGATTGGTTGGCCCAAGGAAAAAGGCCGTGACGGTGAACGCACGCCCATGCAGTGGACGCCGGGCAAAAACGCCGGCTTCAGCACCGCGGCCAAAACCTGGCTGCCGGTGGCTGCCAACTACAAAACCGTCAACGTGCAAACGGAATCCACGCAGCCCGATTCACTCTACCTTTGGTACAAACATCTGATCGCGCTGCGACGCAGCAATCCTGCACTGCGCGATGGCACGGAGATTCTGCTGAACACCAGCGATGCGAACGTGCTCAGCTATCTGCGCTTGTCGCCAGACGGAAAGCACGCCGTGGTGGTCGCGCTCAACATGACGGCGCAGGAACATACCGTGCGCTTCGATCTTTCGCCGTATGGCCTGCGCTCCACACACGCACGCACCTTGCTGCATAGCGGCGCGGTGGCGGAACGCGTTGCGCTCCACCACCTCCATCTGCCGCCCTTTGCCGTTTGGATTGGCCAAGTGGAGTTGGGAAACTAAAACCCCATGCGATCGTCGGCAGAGGGGCCATACACCGCGGGCAGAGGAATGCCATTCAGCCGCAGGTAAACGCCCAGTTGCGCGCGGTGGTGCACCATGTGATTCAGAAACAGTCCGCAATAGATGGAGTAGCGTGGCTCGTTGGAGATCACTTTGTCCTGAAAGCTGAACTTCCACGGCTGCTGCCAGTGTGCATCGTCGGCAGCGATGATCGCGGCTCGCGTCTTTGTCACCAGCGCCGCAAACTCATCCAGCAACTGTTGGCGCGACTCCATCACCAGCGGCCTGTGCTGGGTTTTGCCGATGTCCAGATCTGGCTGCTCCAAAATGTAGAGCGCAAACTCTGGCAGGCGTGCGATGTGCGCGGCCAGCTTGCCCAGCGGCATCGACTTTTCATGCGGTGTGTATTCCTGCTTGCCTTCGGGTACGCGTTCCAAGATGGCGCGTGTGCGCTGCATCTCATGGTCAAACTCTGGCAGGTAAAGCTCGCTGATCTTCATGGTGCATTCTCCTTAAAAAAACTTGCAGCCATTCTACCAACCTCGTTTGAAATGATTGCACTCTGGGGCCTGCACACACATTGCCCCTCGTCTTCCATGGGCACGTAGATCATCAGCGCGGGCAATCCGTTTTGCAACATAGAGGCAAATCATTATGATGGCTTCATTCGGAGATGGGGATCGCAACAGTACCCGATCGATCAAGGCGCAGGCGCGGAGCCAAATGGCCACACAAGAAAAGAGTACAGAGATCCCTGCATTGTCCGGTTTGCGGTTCTGCGCTGCGCTCTATGTCTTCTTCTTTCACTACGGTGCCGGGTACTCTGCACGGCATCATTTTCCAGTCGCGTTCAGTACGTTTCTTGAAAATGGCTTCACCGGCGTCACATTCTTTTTTGTGCTCTCTGGATTCATCCTCACCTACACATACCGCGATTTTCTGGATGGGCGAATCGCCTTGAAGCGATATTTCGTAGCGCGCTTCGCACGCATGTATCCGGTATACCTGCTCGCACTTCTCATCGCCGCACCTTTTTGGTACAAAGCCGTACGGCCCATGGATGTGGTGCGGATGCTTTCTTTGACGCAGTCGTGGGGAGCCAGTTCATCTCCGCTCGGCTATGTGGGCATCCTGCAGGCGTGGACCCTGTCTGTAGAAATGTTTTTTTATCTGGTTTTCCCTTGGCTGCTCCGTGGAGCACAACGCCTCAGGAATCATCAGATCGTTTTTGGCATCGGTGTCATGTATTGCACGATCGGCCTCCTGGAGGCTCCGGTGCTGCATGTCGGAATGTCATCCGTAATTTCTGCACCCTTGTTTCTTCCTGTAACTCTCTTGAGGTTGCCGGAATTTGCGTTGGGAGTTTTGATCGGGCAGTATGTCTTAAACCGCGGACGGGAGGGTCGTCCAATTCCGCAACGTCGCTGGCCGCACGTTCTGTTTCTGGCGGCATGCTGTGTGGTCTTGTTTGCAACAAACCGCCATGGGTGGGTATCGTTTGCTGCGGCGGGAGTCGGTTCTCTCATCTACTGCGCTGCAGGTCAGGCCTATATCCCTCGGCTAGCCTTGGGAAATCGCTGCATGGTGGTTCTCGGTGGCGCCAGCTATGCCATGTACTTGCTACAGGAGCCAGTGCGAATCTACACCGCCAATCTGGTGGCGCGCAGATACCCCTCCGCAGATCCATTCATCGCGTTGCTGGCGCTGCTGTGTCTTTCGGTTCTTATTTTCTACTTCTATGAGCAACCCGCGCGAAGCTGGTTGCGGAAGACGATTCGCTGAACCCTCCGGTTGCTACCGCGTGCCGGCAATCTCAGGGCGCAGGGTCAGGTCGTCGTCGCCATTGCCATTGGGCCGCTGGTGTGGCTCCAAGTGATACTTGCTCAGATTCTCCTGCAAAATGGCGAAGGCCTGCTCCGGCGTGTCGGCAAAGTGAAAGAGCTTGCGATCCTCCGGTGAAATCGCGCCCTTGTCCACCAGCGCATCAATGTTGATGACCTGGTTCCAATACTCCGAGCCGTAAACGACCACCGTCATCTGCTTGGCCAGCTTTTGCGTCTGCGCCAGCGTCAGCAGTTC
>DAHUZD010000058.1 GCA_027306745.1 Acidobacteriaceae bacterium | reverse complement strand
GGCGTGGAGTTTGTGCGCTTCAACGATGCAGCCGACTTTCAAGCCAAGTTTTCCAGTGAAGTCTGCGCCGTTGTCATCGAGACTGTACAGGGCGAAGGCGGCATTCACATTGCCACGCCGGAGTTTCTTACAACGGTACGCAAGTTAACACAGCAGACAGGCGCATTGCTGATTGCTGATGAGATTCAATGCGGGCTGGGCCGCACGGGCCAGTGGTTTGGCTATCAACACTCGGGCGTGCTGCCAGATGTGGTGACGTTGGCCAAGCATCTGGGCGGCGGACTGCCGGTGGGCGCGGTGTTGTGCACGGACGAAGCTGCGAGCGCCATCACACCCGGCATGCACGGCACCACCTTTGGCGGCGGGCCATTGGCCTGCGCTGTGGCCTGCACCGTGGTGGACACGCTGCGCCAGAAAAATATGTTGGCACATGTGCGCACGCTTGGCGACTACTTTCAAGACAAGCTGCGTGCGCTGGCGCAGAAGCATGCCTGCATCACTGCGGTGCGCGGCTTGGGCCTGATGATTGGTGCGGAGATTGCCTCTGCCGATCTGGCCAAGAGCGTAGCCGCACAAATGCTGGAACGGCATATTTTGATCAATCGCACCAGTGAAACCGTACTGCGTTTTCTGCCGCCGTATGTCATCGAGCGGCGCCATATTGATCAGGTCGTCGAGGCGCTCGACACCGTACTGACGGCGGCTGCCGTCGCAGGAGTGAAACAGGCATGACCAGCAAGACCATCGCCCTGCGGCAGCCGGTTGCCGCCAAGACCGCCGCTGCCCCAGCAGCCGCCCACGATGCGGTTGCCGCAGGCATGCAGGGCCGCGATCTGTGCTCCATGCGCGATCTGACGCCAGCCGAAGTGCAGTGCATCCTGGACACGGCGCTGCACATCAAGGCGCAGCCGCGGTTGTACCGGCACGCATTGGAGTCGCGCCAACTGGTGATGTTCTTTGAGAAGGAATCGCTGCGCACGCGGCTCACCTTTGAGACGGGCATCAACACGCTGGGCGGTTCGGCGATTTTTGTCGATCAGACCAGCTCACGGCTGGGCCAGCGCGAATCGCTCTACGACGTGGCGCACACTCTGGAGCGCTGGATGGACGCGATCGTGCTGCGTACCTACGCGCACGAAACCATCACTGGCATGGCGGAGTTTGCACACATTCCCGTCATCAACGCACTCAGTGACATTGAGCATCCCTGCCAGTCTCTGGCCGACGTGCTCACGTTGCGCGAGCGTTTCGGCAACCTGCACGGACTGCGCTTGGCGTACCTGGGCGATGGCAACAATGTGGCCCACTCGCTGATGCTCTCCGCAGCGCACCTGGGCATGCACTGCGTGCTGGCCACGCCGCCGCAATATGGCCCCGCGCCGGAGTATCTGACCGCGGCGCAAGCCATTGCCAGCACCACCGGCGGCAGCGTGGAGTGGATCCACGACCCGCGCGAGGCTGCTTCTGGCGCCGACGCCATCTACACCGACGTGTGGACCAGCATGGGCAAGGAGCAGGAGATGGAGCAGCGCAATCAAGCCTGCCTGCCGTACCAGGTCAACAGCGCCATGATGGCTCTGGCTGCGCCGCACGCCGTCTTCATGCACTGTCTTCCGGCACACCGCGAGGATGAGGTCACCACGGAGGTACTGGACGGACCGCAGTCGGTGGTCTTCGACCAGGCGGAAAACCGTATGCATGCGCAGAAGGCAATTCTGTTGCTGCTGCTCGGTGGAGGGCCACAGAGTGCGAGCGCGGACTTTGCCCCCGGCAACTCGGCCACCGCACCGCGCAAGCGACCGCAGATGCCGTCCTATTCCTAAGCTGCAAATCGGCAACAAGCGCAGTGGATGGAAGCGTGCCGATCCGCACAGCGACGCATGTAAGCATGCGTACACAATGGATTGGAAGGAACGCATCCCGCTGAATTTGAGAAAATAAGAACGTCACCCGCGTGTGGCGTTCCCACCCGCAAATAGAAAGGCTGAACAGAATTTTTATGGCTAAGAAAGTTGTTCTCGCATACTCCGGCGGTCTCGACACATCGATCATCATTCCCTGGCTGAATGAAAACTACGGCATGGACGTTATCGCCATGGTTGCCGACGTGGGCCAGGGTGAAGACCTGGACGCGGTGGTCGCCAAGGCCTACGCCACGGGTGCGAAAAAGGTTGTCGTCCGCGATCTGCGCGAAGAATTTTTGCGCGATTACGTTTACCCCACCGTTCGCGCCGGCGCCGTATATGAAGACAAGTATCTGCTGGGCACCTCGATAGCGCGTCCGGTGATC
>DAHUZD010000050.1 GCA_027306745.1 Acidobacteriaceae bacterium | reverse complement strand
CGGCGGTGACCGCGACCGCGCCAAGCGTCCCAAGATGGGCCGCGCGGCAGGCGAGGGAAGTGATTTTGTGCTTGTGACCAGCGACAACCCGCGCAGTGAAGACCCGATGCAAATTATCGAAGAGATTCTGCCGGGACTAGGACAGACGCAAGCAAAATACTTCGTCGAACCCGACCGCGCCGCAGCCATTGCGCAGATTCTTGCGCAGGCCCGTGCAGGGGACGTGGTGCTGCTTGCTGGCAAGGGTCACGAGAAGATGCAAATCTTCGCGGATCGTACAATTCCCTTTGACGACGCGGAGGTGGCGCGCGCCGCGCTGCAAAACTTCAAGACAAGAGAAAGGTAGCCGGCGATGCATCTGACGCTCGAACAAATTGCAAAGTGGATGGATGCGGAGCCGATGGCTGGAGCCGCACAATTGGCTGCAACAGGTTACTCGATTGATTCACGCACACTACAGCCGGGCGATCTTTTTTTTGCCGTCGTTGGCGAGCGGCTCAACGGGCATGACTACGTTGAGGCAGCGTTGCAGGCTGGCGCTGTGGCTGCCGTGGTGTCGCGCGCAGAACTGCCGCGGTATGCCGCTTCGGCTATGCGCGAGCGTCTGCTGTTGGTGGAGGACACACTGCAAGCCTTGCAGCGGCTGGCTCATGCTGTGCGCAGGCACTGGGGCAAGCGCGTCATTGGCATCACGGGCAGCGCAGGCAAGACGACCACCAAGGACGCCATTGCGCAGGTGCTCGGCTCACAATTTCGCGTGCTCAAGTCGCAAGGCAATTTGAACAACGGTTTCGGCCTGCCCTTGCAATTGCTGCGTCTGCAGCCGGAGGACGAAATCGCCGTCATTGAAATGGGCATGTCTCACATTGGCGAAATTGCGGCGCTGGCAAAAATTGCTGCGCCGGATTGGGGCGTGGTCACCAACGTGGGCATGGCCCACGCAGAAAATTTTCCAGACGGACAGGCTGGCATCGCCCGCGCTAAATATGAACTGGTGGCTGCGCTGCCACGTACAGGCCGAGCATTTTTGAATTGTGACGATGCTTACGTCTCCCAATTTGGCCGCGACTTTGCTGGCGCAACCGTGTACTTCGGCTCTGGCGCCTGCGCCGATGTGCGCGCAGAAAGTATCGAACCGCTCGGTGCGGAAGGTACTCGGTTTCAAGTGGCAGCCGAAGGACAGCAGGCATCTGTCGTTCTGCAATTGCTGGGTAAACACAATGTCTGGAACGCACTGCCTGCGATTGCCACGGGACTCGCCTGTGGCATTCCACTGGTGCAGTGCGCCGCCGCACTGGCTGCTTTGCAACCCGCCGACAAGCGTGGACAGGTCGAAACGTGGCGTGGCGCAACGCTGCTCAACGACTGCTACAACTCCAACCCAGCCGCCCTGCGGGCCATGGTGGAAACGCTGATGGCCATTCCCGCACAGCGCCATATCGTGGTGGCGGGTGAAATGTTGGAGTTGGGGCCAGAGTCTGCACGTCTACATCACGAGTGCGGCGTCTTTCTGGCCAAGCAAGGCGTGCAGATGGTCGTTGGTGTACGTGGCGCAGCGGCAGAGATCGTTGGAGGTGCAAAACAAGCGGGCGCTCAGGTCAAATTCTTTGACGCGCCAGACGAGGCGGGCACATGGCT
>DAHUZD010000047.1 GCA_027306745.1 Acidobacteriaceae bacterium | reverse complement strand
GCATGACCTGTTGAGCAAGCCGCTGTCGTTTTAGGGTATTTGTGGATGCCAGGCCGGAGATGCGCGATTCCGCTGCGCGCCTCCGGCCTACGCTTGCGCCTGTGCGGCTTTAGTGTGTGGGGTGGCCAACGGGCACGGTGGGGTAAAAGTGCTGGTCGGCCCATTGGATGAAGTACTTCATATTGGGCGCGTCGGTGTGGCCGCCATCATCTTGCCGCCAGGCAAGATTGCCGCTGAGCAGTCCATGGTTGACGGGCGGCATGGTTGCGGTGTGGTAGTCGTCAGAGACGCCCAGGCCTTTCACCCCGAGCAGTGTAAAGACCGGGCTGGCGGCCACCGTGGCCATGTAGCTGCCTTGGTGGTCGAGCCAGTGCGCATCGCCTTTTTCTGGAATGCCATAGCTGATAAAGGTGAGACGCGGCGCACAAAGAGCGATCAACTCGTTGGAGTCCACAGGAATATCGCCGGGGTTTTTGCTGCCAAAGGTCGCGTCGGAGGCCCCATATTTCAGAAAATTTCCGGCCATCCAGTAATATTCTCCGCCGGTGAGACTCTCGACGGCCTCGCCGTAATTGCGGCGCAGCAGCGTGGCTCCGCCCTTGCCAGAGGAGCCGACCAGCACCATGGCAAAGCGCTGGTCAAAGGCCATGGTGACCAGCGCAGCTTTGCCGTAGCGTGAGACGCCCTCAATCCCAATGCGGCTGCCATCGACGGCAGGGTCCGTCTTCAACTCATCCAGCGCCCGGCTGGCACCCCAGGCCCAGGCGCGCAGCGCGCCCCATTGCGCCGGAGTGCGCGGCTGGCCGTGGTTGGTGAGGCCGATGATGCTGCGCGTCAGGCCCGCACCATTGTCCGCCTGATAGCTGGTCGGGTCCAGCGAAGCAAAGCCCCAGCCCGCTGCGATCAACTCCCAGGTATTCGGCGGGTCGCCGTCCGCGTTGAATTGCGGAAAGACGAAGGGCGTAGGCTTGGCCAGGTCATAGGCCGGATGGTCGGCGAAGACTTTTTGCAGCGATGGGTCTTGCCGTGCCAGCAAAGCTTTCAGCGCGGCGTTGATGCGGTCCAGCTCATCTGCGGAGGGTTCATTGGGAGATGGGAACGCGCTGCGCCCAAACAGGATGAGCACTGGAACCGGCTTCTTCGCGTCGGCTGGCGTCACCAGCGTCATGCGAATCGTGACCGGGATCAACGGATAGGCAGAGTTGTCCACGGGGCCGAGGATTTTTTTTGCGATCACGGGCCGTCCGCCAACGTATTCGTGGTCCACCGCAACCACCTTCCACGTCACTTTCGGAACATTCTTGGGAATTTCTCCATAAACATTCTGCTCAAACGCCCGGACAATCTGCGGACGCCGCACCTTCCACCAAAGATCGGCCGTGGTCACTTTCTGGCCATCGTCGAGCGTCAGCGCATTGGGAATGTTGGGGTAAGGATTCGCTTTGGACTCGTCATAATTGGCGTGGTTGGGATCTTTTTCATTGCCGCTGGGGCCGGGGCGCAGTGCGTGGATGCCTAACTGCTGCATCATGTTTTGCTGGTCCTGATCGGCGGTGAAGGTGACCGGCGGCGGCCACGCCGACTTCTTTTGCGCCGTTTGCGCCCGGGCAGTCGGCGCTGCGGAACAGGCGAGGATCGCAGTGGAAAGCAACAGGACTGAATGCGGATGAATGCAGGAAAGGCGCATGTTGACTCCTCAGGCAGGTGCGCACAGCGGAAGGCCAAGCGCTGCCCGGAAACAGTATGAAGCTGAGATGTAGATCGGGCAAGCGTCTAAAAAGTTTCAGGTCCGCCAAGTATTTTCGCGGACCTGTCAGCAGGTGCATCTGGAACAGTGGCGTTCGGCCTACGGCAGCGTGTAGGTAAGGCCTGTGTTCAGCTGCAGAGAGTTGGCTTGGAAGCCCGTGGGTGGGTTGTTCAGATAGCTGTCAATGGCCTGCACGGAGAAGGCCAGCTTCTTGAAGACCGGCAGCGTCAAGCCTCCGCTGGCGTTGGCCGAGTAGGCATTCATGTTGTTCCACTCCGGAGTGATGGAAGCGGCCTCGTTGAACAGCACGCCATGCGGAAACTTGTAGGTGTACGTGTTGCTGAAGGTGGAACCGACCAGGTTGAGATTTGACGAGGACACTTGGAATTGTTGCTTGGTGTAGTTGGTCGTGCCGGAAAGGTCCAACTCCTGCCGCGTGGATTTGACGGCGGTGAAGCCGAAACCAGCGCCGTACATCTGTTGCAGGTCGAGTCCCTGAGCGAAGTTGTGGTCAAAGATGCTTTGGCCCAGCATATAAAAACGCGGCGAGAAGTATTGATCCTGTTCCGCGCTGGCGTGGAAGATGCTGGTCTTGACCGTGGGCGTGTTCGGCTGCGTGATTTTTCCGTAGCTGTTGGAGAAGTTGAGCAGCGTGCGATAGCTGGGTCGCAGCCAAGCAGCCTCGGGAATTGCGCGGCCGAGCGTGATGGCGCTGTTGTAGGTCACCTCATTCTGCGTGGAGGTCACCGTGCTGGCTCCGGCGGTGATGGTCCCATTCCAGCCATGAAAGACGTTCGGCGAGTGCTCCACGTCGGTCACGTAGGCGCTGGTGGGAATCAGGACGGAGACATTCTTCCACAACACGGTTTGAGTACCGCTGGATGTCTGCATGGTGATGGCCTGTGCGTCGGCTACTAGCGTGCCGCGCGGCACCTGCGGATTGGCTCGCCTGCGGCGAATCTTTGCTCCGGTCTCGATGATGGCAAAGTCCTCATGCGCCACCAACTGACGAATCTTGGCCGGAGCCACCTGCACTTCGCCGGCGGTGTCGGACTTGAAGAAAATGTTGCCGCCCTGCACCTTTTCGAGCTGGCCGGTGAGCCGGTCGCCATTGGAGAAGACCAGAACATCGGGCTGGGTCGCGGCAGCCGTTTTGGCGGCTGCATCGGCGCGCAGAACCGTGGCAGGGCCAAGGCAGAGCAGCGCAGCCAGAACCATGCCAAGGATGCGGCAGAAGCGAAGGGGCTGTTTGTGCAGGGGAGTCTTCATGTGTCCTTTTTTGGGGCCACGCTGAATGAAGTAGCAGCGCGGCAGGGATGGGTTTCCAGTAGAAAGATTCTACAATGTAGAGAGGCGGTTTCCGGGGGAAACCAGGGGCGTGTGCTGGCGCGGCCGTTGCACTCCAAGGAGAAAAATGTGGAAGCGTTGAAGAATTTTTTGCTGCGGCTGGGGCGCATGTTGACGGTGCTGGGCGTCTCTGACCCGGACGAGGTGAAGCGCAAGCGCGAACTCTACGAAGCGCAGCGCGCCGCTCGTAAGGCCCGTGAGGCTGCGGCGCAGGGCGCAGATCCATCCCCAGCGGCGATTCCCCTGCACAAAGAAAAATGAGCGCAGATTCCTACCCCACTCAAGCCAAAAGAAGGCTTGAACGGGGCACCCGTGCATCGCTACAACGCAAGTCTGCCATACCCTCCAGCGCGCTCCCGAAGTACACTAAAGACGTATGGGCATCACACGGCAGCAGGCGCTCGACGCCTTTCACTCCGACGACTTGATCGGCCTGGGCATGGAGGCCGACGCGCTGCGGCGCAGGCTGCACCCGGAAGGCGTGGTCACCTACATCATTGATCGCAACATTAACTACACCAACTTCTGCACGGAGTACTGCACCTTCTGCGCCTTTTATCGTCCGCTGAAGGGCAAGATGGCCGCTGAGGGCTACATCCTCGACTTTGAAACGATCTACGAAAAAATCCGCGAGACGGTGGAGTTGGGTGGCACGGGCGTGCTGATGCAGGGCGGTCTGCACCCGGATTTGAAGATCGATTGGTTTGAGCGCTTGCTGCGCGGCATCAAAGAACGCTTTCCGCAGATTTGGCTGCACTGCCTTTCTGCATCAGAGATTTTAGCCATCGCCGAGTACAGCGAATTGTCTGTCCACGACACGATTCTGCGCCTGCGCGATGCCGGGCTGGACTCGATCCCCGGCGGCGGCGCAGAAATTCTGGACGACGAAGTGCGCCATCGCATCGCCCGCCTGAAGTGCAAGACGGAAGATTGGCTGCATGTGCATCGCACCGCGCACGAGCTGGGCATGCGCACCACGGCGACGATGATGTTTGGCGTAGGCGAAAGTTTCGAGCAACGCATCAACCATTTCGAACAGGTGCGGCGCTTGCAGGAGGAGACTGGAGGCTTTACGGCCTTCATCCCTTGGAGCTTTCAGCCGAAGAATACGGCGCTCGGCGGGCGCGGCTGGGAAGAGGCCACCTCGGTCGAGTATCTGAAGGTGCTGGCCATCGCGCGGCTCTACCTGGACAACATTGAAAACGTGCAGGCCAGTTGGGTGACGCAGGGCTTGAAGGTGCTGCAACTCGGGCTGCGCTTCGGTGGCAATGACGTGGGCAGCGTGATGCTGGAAGAAAATGTGGTCAAGGCCGCGGGCACCTCCAATTGCACCACGGAAGAAGAACTACGCCGCATCATCCGCGACGCTGGCTTCAAACCCGTGCAGCGCGACACCCTGTACCGAACCATGTTTTTGAATTAGGGATGCGGCGTCGTCCATACGATCTAATTATTTTTTCGGCCCTTTTTGCTTCTTTTGTCGGATGGCATGGTCGGGAAGCGGCTGTACGTTTGGAATGGGTTCGCGTAAATCCTCAACCGGAGTTTCCTTAGCCAATTTCATAAACAACGGAATTTTCTGTTGTCTGCTGCGTTCAAGACCGAGCGGTATCCAGCCAGATATGTCACAGAGAACGAAGCGTATTAGTAGTAACACCTTATATGCGAATTGCTTATTCTTGCGGATGACAAGTTGGGCATCACTTTCTTCTTGGTTTAGGGAAAGATATATAGTGGTGCGTGTCGAAGAATTCTGCGCAGCATAGTACGTAGGATGAGTAACAACGCTCAACTCGCTCCAATATTCTGACAACCCCTGAAAGACAACACCCTTGTTTGTTAGAAAATCTTCGATCTTGAAAAGGTTCGCCTTCCAAGATGTATCCGCCTCGCCTTGCCCGCTGGACCAGCGACCAATTTTATCGTTGACACCTTTGTCATCTTCAAAACGAAACTCGGCGAGCAAGAACATAGCTTCGATCTCAGCGCGTACAAGCACTTCATGGCTGTCCAAGGTCGAGGTGGTTAACATCTGCCCCGCTCCTAGAAAAAGAGATGCAGCGCGGAGAGCGAGCAATAAACATGCAAATTGTTGCGACTGATCCCCTGCATGTTCTTTTGTAGCGAACGCTTGGCCATACACTTCTCTCGTCAACTCGTCGAGTGCGGCTTGCGTCAAGGCAAACAATTCTTCTGTCGTCATCAATTTCTATCCTTCTCGCATGGATGCATTAACTCCTCAGCTTATTGGATGAGTCACT
>DAHUZD010000042.1 GCA_027306745.1 Acidobacteriaceae bacterium | reverse complement strand
GAAAAATTGAGCCGGGCGAAACACCCGAACAGGCCCTGCACCGCGAATTACAAGAAGAGTTGGGCATCGAAGCCGTTATCGGCCCATGCGTAGCCAATGTGCGCCACAACTATCGCAATGGCGGAGCGGTACATCTGCAATTCTTCACCGTGCACGAATTCCAAGGCGCATTGGAAAACAAAATCTTCAACGATGTCCGCTGGTCTTCTCTGCAGGATCTGCCCCGATATGATTTTTTGGCCGCCGACAAAAAGTTCGTCTCCGACCTGGCGCAAGGGAAAATTTTGTAGCTTCGGACTCTTTTTTACGCCCCACTACCGCTCAACTGCATCACGAGCATGGCCACCGTCAGTCCAATCACAATGATCGCCGTCGTCCAGGCCAGTCCATTGAACCAAGGCCCGTTGATGTGCTGCCCCATCAATTCCCGCTTGTTAATCAACCGCAGCATAAAGATCAAAATCACCGGCAGCAAAACGCCGTTCAACACCTGCGAAAGAATAATGAACTTGACCAGCGGAAAGTGCGGCCACAGCACAATCCCCGCTCCAGTGATAATCAGCAGCGTATAAAAACCGTAGAAGAACGGTGCCTCGCGGAAGCGCTTATCCAGGCCCGACTCAAATCCCAGCCCTTCGCAAACGGTATACGCCGTGGAAAGCGGCAGAATCGATGCGGCGAAAAGCGAGGCGTTGAACAACCCCGCCGCAAAAAGAATAAAAGCATATTGGCCGGCCAGCGGCTTCATGGCCTCTGCGGCATCGGCAGGCACCTGAATGGCGCCCAGTCCATGCACAAACAGCGTGGCCGCGCAGGCCACCACGATAAACCATGCCACAATATCCGTAAAAAAGGAGCCGACAATCACATCCAGCCGCGAGGCCCCATACTGACGCACGGTGATTCCCTTTTCCACAATGGACGATTGCAGATAAAACTGCATCCATGGCGCGATCGTCGTGCCGATCACCCCGATCGTCATGTACACATACGCGGAGTTATGCCAGACCGAGCGCGGCGGCATCTGCACAGTTGCCAGCCAGGCTGTATGCCAGCTTGGCCCGGACAGCACGCCCGCAATGATGTACGCAATGTAAAAAACAGAGGCGACAAGGAAAACCTTCTCAACACTCTTGTAATCCCCCTTCACCACCAGCAGCCAGACCAGCAGCGCACACACCGGTACAGAGATGTACTTGCTAATGTGAAAAAGCTCCATGCTGCCCGCGATGCCAGAAAACTCCGTCATCACATTGCCAAAGTTCACAATCACCAGCAGGATCATCGTGAAAAATGTGATGCGCAGTCCAAACTCTTCACGGATCAGATCGCTCAAACCCTTGCCGGTCACCGCGCCCATGCGCGCGCACATCTCCTGCACCACGATCAGCGCCAGTGTGATCGGGATCATCGTCCACAGCAGCGTGTAGCCAAATTGTGCCCCGGCCTGGGAATAGGTCAGAATGCCACCCGCGTCGTTATCGACGTTGGCGGTGATGAAGCCCGGCCCAAGCACGGCCAGGAACAGCAATACACGGGTTCTCCAGCGCCGCATCTCTCCGCCTCACCTGCCGTGCAATTTCAAACGATCGTTTGATTTGTTGTTCAGCGAACGCTGGACAACTGATGGAAACATTCCGCGCGAAGACTCCAGCCGGGGTCGCCTGCTGAGCGGGCGTTGGCCAGAATATGCGCCGGGGTACGAGATGAAAATAACACAATTGCCCCCAGATGCGCGACTAGGGCGCAGTTTAGCAGCAAAGTGGCCAGATTTTCCCGACGGCCCAGATCCAGTTGAATTGCCTCTGACCATTGCCGACGCAGCACAGCATCCCGTTCCAACCGCGCTGCCAACTGCGCGCCCTGTCCATTCCAAACACGGTGATGGATGCGAAAAGCTCCAGGATACTCTGGCTCCGCCTGGGGCCAGCCCGGCCAATCGAACTGCAACATGCGGCAATACGGTTTGCGCTCCCGCCACAAAGCCGGAATTTTCTCGGCAGCACTGCCCACCCCAAACGCGCCGATGCGTCCCAGCCGCACCTGCTCTTGCAAAAAATCAAGCAGAGCCGGGTCGGCCAGCTCTTCTGCGGTCGCCTCATGTAAAAGCCACACATCCACGGCATCCGTACCCAACGCACGCAGGCTCTGCATCAATGCCGCTTCCGCCCCTGCCGCAGAAAACTTTGCGCTCGATTTCAAACTGGCCGCCATGCGGGCCGCTCGCTGCCGGATGGATGGCACCCCGCGCGCGGCTAGATGCACCGCTGGACGCACACCCCTGCGTACCCAATCCAAAGCAGACGCATGGCGCGGCGCAAGAATTCCATACTTCGTAGTCACCGTGACCTGTTCGCGTTTGCCACGCAGAAATTTCCCCAGACAACCTTCCGCCTGTCCGTATCCATACGATGGCGCAACATCGAAGTGCCGGATGCCGGCATCATACGCCGTATCCAGCAAGCGCAGGGACTCGCTCTCGCTCAAGCCGCCCATCAAGCCCGAGCAGCCAAAACCCAGCCGCGTGGTCGTGCGGCCCGTATCCGCCAATGCGATCTGCGGCAGGGGATTTTTAGCCACGCGAATTCTCCATCAGGTGGTCGGCCAAGCGCAGCGCCAGCGCCAGCAACGTGTGCACCGGATTAGCGTAGCCTGAGCTTGGAAAAACGGAGTGCGAACAGACATAGGCATTCCGCACGCCATGCAAGCGCAGATTCGTATCCACCACTCCATCGCGCACATCCTCAGCCATGCGCGTTCCGCTCATCCAGTGGTAGCTGTCGTCGAATGTGACCTTGCGGTAACCCTCCGGTTCAGCCAGCTCCGGCAGCAACTCCAGCCGCGCCAGTCCGGCTGCCTCCAGCGCATGCTGCGCCTCTGCGGCAAAGCTCTGGATGGTCTTCCACTCCAACGGGGAGATATTCCAATCCAAGCGCGAACAAAACATTCCCAATGCATTGCGCTCCTTCGACAGCGTAAGACTGCTGGCAGAACGCGGCTCCTGTTCGCAGTGCACGCGCAACCAATACTTCGCATTACGAGGCCAATACGCGCGATGGCTTACATAGAAGCCATAGGCCAGCCGCACCAGCATCGGCAGTCGCCGCAATGCAGGCAGTGTGGCGCGCACATTCACTTCCCGCCAATTCCTTCGCAGCAAATTTCGCGCCGTCGCTTTCATCTGACGTATATCGGCTTCAACATCTCCCAACGAGATACAGGAGATTGCGCCCGCAATGTTCAGCGTTTGATTCTGCCGTTGCCATTCCGGCATGGCATGCAGCTTAGGATGATACTTGCGTCCATCCAAATAGATGTTGGGAAAGACGCGCTCGATTTTCTTCCAGTCCAGCGGAAAAACCCGGGCCGCGTTGTAATCAATGTGGCTTAGCACGTTGCGTCCCAGCCAGGGGTTCTGCTGCCACGGGGCGATTGCGCCCAACTCCAACGGCTGCAAGAGCAGATTGACCGTCTCCATCATGCCCAGACAAAGTACATATTTCTGCGCGGTAAAGACCTGCTTCCGCCCTTGCAAATTTCGGCAGCATACGCCTTGGATGGAGTTCATCTTCACATCCCAAAGCAGAGAACAAGCGGTTGCATGCAGCACGACGCATAGATTGGGTGCATCAAAAGCCACACGATGCAGGCGCGCAAAGTTCGGCTCCGGACACCAGCGCGTGAAGTAGGCTCCTAACGTTTCTCCAAAATCCGGCTCAGCCATCTCTGCCCGCTGCCAAACTTCTTCGTCGTCCCGAATCACTGGCAGAACGCCTTCGCTATGCAGAGCGCGTTCATAGTACGGCTGCAGAGCAGATTTTTGCATCGGCCATCCACTGCCATCCACCCATATGCGACGCGAAAAGTCTTCCGTATCCAGCTCGGAAATCTGCCCACCCCAGCGCGTCGTGGTCCCGCCCAGCGCACGAAAGCGGCCAGCGTGTGGCACCTTGACTGGCTGACCACTTCGCTCGATCGCATTCAAGGCCTCTTGAGATTTTTCTGGATCCCTGCCGCCGCTCTCCAGCAACAAGACGCGCTGACCACGCC
>DAHUZD010000035.1 GCA_027306745.1 Acidobacteriaceae bacterium | reverse complement strand
TTGCCTCGCGTCACCGCTGTCCACTGTCAGCGCAGGCAGATATTGATAGTCTGCCGTGTGCAGGCCGCCCATTAAATGCACCACATCCACAATCGCGCCCACGTACGGACTATAAGCTCCACTACCGCCCGCGCGGCTGTAACTGAGTTGATTGAAAAGGTCGGACGTTGTCCCTGTTGTCAGCGACGCCACCATCGACTGCGTATGCCCATCGTCGAGAATCAGACTGCCGCTGTTCTTGGTCAAACAACTCGGCTGATCCTCAGCGGGTTTGTCAAAACAACTGGTGTCGATCTTTATACCCAGACTGCGCGCCAGCAGCTTGGAGCGCGCCTCCAGTCTGTCTGGGTCGCTGGCCGCGATGGCTTGCACCGCATTCAGATATGTATCCACGCGCGTGCGTTCCAAACTGGCCACGTACAGGTCGCGCGAAGCGCGGACGAAGACCCCGGGATTCCCTTCCACCGCCGAGCGCATCGTACTGAAGCCCCCGCCGGTCTCCGGGGCCAGCAGCAACAGAAGATGTAGCGCACCCGGTGGAACGCTCAGGCGCATTCCATCCCGCTGCCCCGACTTGCTCCACGCCGCCGATTTGAAAAACCAATTCGCAGGCGGAGGATTCGTGGAGTTGCGCAAAAAGGCTGCGACCATCAAGTAGTGCACTGCCTGCCCTGGCGGCGTATCCACATGCAGCCAGATTTTGTCCGCAGGCAAAAGATTGGGCACCGCGGCGATGGGCAGCGTCTCACTGCCGCGCGTCACCGTTGCGTGCAACACAGGGCCGTCCAGATCAAAGGCCGCATCACTAAGCGCAACACCGCTCGATGCAAGCAGGACAACCACACAAGTCAGGGCGCGAGAAGAAAATCGCATGCGACCATTGTAGATTCTCCGCTGAATTCAGACTGGACTGCTTGCGGAATAACGCATTTAGCTTAGGCTTTGCGGAAGCACACAAATAAAAATCGCAGAGTCATCCTGAGCGACCAGCGGGAGCGGAGAATCCAGACGGTCAACGTTGCATTGACTGAGACTCCGTCCTCTGGATTCTTCGTTGCTGACAATTCGCAGAATGACTCCTCGCATAGCATCTGCGGGTGCGTGCAGATTGAATGCACAAACACTGCGCTGGCCTGCCTGCGGCGGAAGCAGTACACTGGCGCTCAGACACGTATGCCCACCTCTTCGAATACCATCGCATCCAAACTCGCCATCAGCCAGATAGCGCCCACCGCCGTGCAGTCGGAGATTCGCGCCATGACGATCGAGTGCGACCGCGTGGGCGGCATCAACCTGGCCCAGGGTGTTTGCGACACCGAGATGCCCGCGCCGGTTTCTGAAGCGGCCATCCGCGCCATTCGTGACGGGCACAACATCTACACGCGCATGGATGGCATCGCCGCACTGCGGCAGGCCATCGCACTCAAACAGGAACGGCACAGTGGCCTGCGCTGTAATCCCGACACGGAGATTCTGGTCACCTCTGGAGCCACGGGAGGATTTCTTGCTGCCTGTATGGCGCTGCTCAACCCTGGTGATGAGGTTCTGCTCTTCGAGCCGTTTTACGGCTACCACCGCAATACTCTGCAATGCCTGCGCATGACGCCAGTCGTGGTGCCGCTGACAGCGCCGCGTTGGGATTTGGATATCGAACGCGCAGCGGCAGCGATTACACCGCGCACGCGCGCGCTCATCTTGAACACCCCCGGCAATCCCAGCGGAAAAATCTTTACCCGTGCAGAACTGGAAGCCATCGCGCAGCTTGCCGAGCAGCACGATCTGTTCGTCATCACCGATGAGATTTATGAGTACTTCGTTTACGGCGGCGCGCGCCACATCAGCATCGCCACGCTGCCGGCCATGGCCGATCGCACCATCACACTCTCTGGATTCTCAAAAACCTTCAGCGTCACCGGCTGGCGCTTGGGCTATTTGTCAGCCAGCAGCCGTTGGCTGCCTGCCATCAGTTTTTTTCATGACATGATCTACGTCTGCGCGCCCGCGCCACTCCAACATGGAGCCGCCGCCGGACTGCTGCAACTGCCCGACGCATTTTATGCAGACCTGGCCACGGAGTACGAAAAGAAACGCGACATTTTTTGCGAGGCACTCAACGATGCAGGCATGACCTGCGTTGCGCCCGACGGCGCATACTACGTGCTGGCCGATGTCTCCTGTGTTCCCGGCGCAACTGCGCGGGAAAAGGCACGCGCGTTGCTGGCCCGCTCTGGTGTGGCCGGCGTGGCGGGCACTGCATTCTTTGAACAAGGCGGAGAAAATCTGCTGCGCTTCTGCTTTGCTAAAAAACAACCGGAGCTGCTCGAAGCCTGCGCGCGTCTGCGCGCCTACTCCTAGGTTGCTTTGATAGCGACCGCTGCCGTGTCTGTCGGAGATGGCGCAGTTATTTACGCGCTGGATGCGGTGGCTGCCGTTGGGTTCGCCTGCGTCTCCGTGGCAAACGCATCCTTGTGCGCATCGTAGATGGAAAGCACCTTGCCTGCACGCTCTGGATCCGTTGACCAGCTCCTGGAAACATCCACCACAAACTGCTCGCCGCTTGGGGCCGCCAACGCCGCCGCATAGTTGGGAATCACGCCCTTCAACTGCTCCAGCAATTGCATGCGCGCGGCAAAGCTGGCGCTCCAATCAGGAAACTTCACCCAATTGGCTTGCACCGTGACCCAGTGCCCCTGCAAAAATTCCCGCGTCGGCATGGACAGAGTGGTCGTGCCCGCCAGCGGCGGATGGCTCTGCTTCTGCCCAAAAAGATTGTTGGCTTGCTCGGCCAGTGCGGAACGGCCCCAGCCAGATTCCAGGGCCACCTCACAGGCGGCGAACGCTGGAAAGATGTGCCCGGCGGCCTGTGCGGCCAAAGCCGCACGCCGTAAAAACTCATTTTGTGGGGACATGGATGGCTCCTGAATATCGAAAGGTTAATTTCAGTATTCAGAGCCACGGCGGAAACTACGCCAATGCCTGTTGCAACAAATAGATTGCTTGGAAAAATAAAGTACTTTATACAACAAAGTACTTTGCCTGCGGATGATGGACGATGAGCGCGTCCGTGCTCTGCTCTGGTTCGAGGTGGTAGCCCTCGGTCAGGCGCACGCCGATCGTTTCTTCCGGACGCAGCAGCTCAAAGATTTTTGTCTGATCTTCCAGATTCGGACAGGCGGGATAGCCAAACGAATAACGCGAGCCGCGATATTTCTGATGGAAAAGATCGCACACTTCGCTGGCGTCTTCTTGCGCGATGCCCATCTCTTCGCGCATGCGTTTGTGCATCCACTCGGCCAGCGCCTCTGCGGTTTCCACGCTCAAACCATGCACGTACAGATATTTTGTAAAATCACCGCTATCGAAAAGTTGTTTCGTCACTTCGCTGGCGCGATGACCAATGGTCACAACAGAAAAGCCGATGACATCCAAACGTCCAGTGGCAACGGGCGAGAAAAAGTCGGCAATGCTCAACAGTCGGCCTTCGCGCTGGCGCGGAAAAGTGATGCGCAGCAACTCGCGTTTGTTGGCCGCGTCGGTTGCCGCTTCCGGGTTGTAGATAATGACATCGTTGCCGTCACTATTGCAGGGAAAATATCCGTAGACAGCCTTCGGTTCCAGATAGCCCTGCGACTTGGCTTCATCCATGAGCATGCGCAGCGTGGGCCTGTACTTTTCCTCGACCAGGCGCGCGTAGTCCGTGGCGGAAGCGGTCTTTAATTGCCATTGATTTTTGAAGAGCGCGGTTTCGTTGATGTAGCCGAAATGGTGGTCGAGGTCGAAATCGCGCGCTACGCGCACTCCGTAAAACGGTGGCTGCGGAATCTCCGCCACATCCTGCACGATGGCCGAACGCTGCGTGCTGACGGGCAACTCCGCCAGAGCCGCGGCCTGCGCGGCGGCTTCATCTTTTTTCTGGAAGGTACGCACGGTGCGGCCTTCACGCAGTCGTTCTTCGCGCACGGCCTCGTCCTCCGTGGTCAGGTCGCTCATCACATGCAGGCCGGCAAAAGCATCCTCTGCGTAAAAGACCGAGGAGGAATACTCTTTGCGCAAATCGTCTTCAACATACTTGCGCGTGAGCGCCGCGCCGCCGCAGATGACCGGCGTTGATTTTTGTAAACGCTGCAAATCTTGAATTACGTACTTCATCTCCAGCGTGCTTTTCACCAGCAGGCCGCTGAGGCCAATGGCGTCGGCCTTGTGCTCTTCGGCAGCCTGCAAAATCGAATCGGATGGCTGCTTGATGCCGAGGTTGACGACCTTGTAACCGTTGTTGGAGAGGATGATGTCCACCAGATTTTTTCCGATATCATGCACATCCCCCTTCACGGTGGCGAGCACGATGGTGCCCTTTTGCGAGCCTTCGACGCGCTCCATCTTCGGCTCCAAATGAGCCACGGCAGCTTTCATTACCGAGGCGGAGTCGAGCACGGAGGGCAGTTGCATTTTGCGCGCGCCAAAGAGTTCGCCAACGGTCTTCATGCCGTTGAGCAGCACCGTGTTGATGAGATCGAGCGGCGTGTAGCGTTCGAGAGCTTGCTCCAGCACATCAACCAGAGATTGCTTCTGCGCGCCTGCGCCGATAGTGCGCTCGCCGCGAATGATCAACTGCTTTAATTTTTCTTCCAGCGGCAGGGCTGCATCGGCATCGGCGGTGGATTCTTCCGCATTCTTCTGGCCACCAGAAAAGTGGGCCATGTAGATTTGCAGCGGATCGCCGTTGCTCTCATCGCGGAAGATGAGCTTGCGCGCCAGGTCCACCTCCACATCAGGAATTTTGTAGAGTGGATAAATTTTGGAATAGTTGACGATGGCCGCGTCCAAGCCGCGATCCACAGCTTCTTTGAGAAAGACGCTGTTCAACACGCGACGCGAGTAGGCCGACAGGCCAAAGGAAATGTTGCTGACGCCGAGGATGGTTTTGCACTCTGGCAGTTGCTGTTTGATGAGGCGCACGGCCTCCAGCGTTTCCATGCCTGCGGTGCGATAGTCTTCCTGCCCGGTGGAGATGGGCAGCGTGAGCGGATCGAAGATGAGGTCTTGGCCGCGCAGACCATATTTTTCCGTGGCCAGCTTGTGAATGCGTTTGGCGATGGCCAACTTTTTTTCTGCTGTGAGCGCCATGCCATCTTCGTCGATGGTGAGCGCGATGACAGCCGCTCCATCGCGGCGGGCCATGGGCAGAACACGCGAGGTGCGTTTTTCTCCATCCTCCAAATTGATGGAGTTGATGATGGGCTTGCCGGGGATGCGCTTGAGCGCCTCCTCGATGACCTCGGCCTCTGTGGAGTCCACCAAAATCGGCGCGGGCACGCGCGTGGCGATCTTTTCCAAGATCGAGCACATGTAGGCGTTTTCATCCTCGCCGACAATGGCGCAGCAGAGGTCGAGCATCTGCGAGCCTTCTGCGCTGAGTTTTTTTGCCAGTGCGAGAATGCCGTCATAATCACCGGCGCGCACCATGTTGCGGAAGTGCTCGACGCGCGTGGTGGTGTTCATCTCTTCGGCGACGATGACCGGCTGGCCATCAACTTCGAGCGGCACAACCGAGTAGGCGCTGGCGGCGACGCTTTGCGGTTTGGCGTTGGTCGGCGCAGGCTGAACGCCGCGCAAGGCTTCCACTACGGCGCGCAGATGCTCTGGCGTAGTGCCGCAGCAGCCGCCCACAACGCGCACGCCGTACTCTTCGACAAATTGTTTGTGAGCGCGCGCCAACTCCGCAGGCGTCAGCGTGTAGTGCGCATGGCCGCCGACGTTTTGCGGCAGGCCGGCATTGGGCAGCACGCTGATGGGGCAGGTGGCATTGGCGCAGAGGAAGCGCACGGCGTCGTGCATCTCCGCCGGGCCGGTGGCGCAATTGAGGCCAATAATGTCGGGCTGGAAGCACTCCAACACAGCCAGGGCCGCGCCGATCTCGCTGCCGAGCAGCATGGTGCCGGTGGCCTCTAATGTGACTTGAACCTGCACGGGCAGGCGCTTGCCCGCAGCGCGCATGGAATCCTCACACGCGGCGAGGGCGATTTGGCTTGCAGCAAATCCTGACAGGTTTCAATGAGCAGGATGTCCACGCCGCCTGCGATGAGCGCATCAAATTGCTCGCGATAGGTTTCGGCCATGGCGTCGTAGGAGATGTGGCCGAGCGAGGGCAGCTTGGTGGTGGGGCCGACAGAACCGGCGACGAAGCGTGGATGGTCCGGCGTCGAATACTGCGCGGCAACCTCTTTGGCCAGGTGCGCGGCGGCGATGTTCAGTTCGCGGACTTTGTCTTGCAGGTCATACTCTGCCAGCACGATGCGCGAGGAGCCGAAGCTGTTGGTCTCAACGACGTCGCAACCGGCCTCAAAAAAACTGGCGTGAATGGCGCGGATGACATCGGGGCGGCTTTGGACGAGCAGCTCATTGCAGCCCTCTTTGCCCCAGTAGTCCTCCACGGTGAGGTCATACTTCTGGATATTGGTGCCCATGGCACCGTCATAGACGACCACTCTGCGCCGAATTTGTTCCAAAAAACCAATCATGCTTGCTTCAGACCGTCTTCCCTGGCATTGCACTCATCATCGACGGGCTATCCTGCAACAGGATCGCCCGTGGTGTTTCATCCTGCCCGTACAGGCGCTACTTGGAAATAGAGGATGGCTCCGGCATGGGAGCGAGCAGCTTTTCTTTGCGCATGACCAAACCGGTGGCGTTCAAGGATGCCAGCTCAAAGCCATGGCCGTGCGTGATGGCGTCGGTGGGGCAGGCCTCTACGCAGTAGCCGCAAAAGATGCAGCGGTTGTAGTCAATGTTGTAGACCTTGGCATAGCGCTCGGCGCTGGAGATGCGCTGCTCAGCCGTATTTTCTGCCGCTTCAATGTAAATGCAGTTGGAGGGGCAGGCCGCCGCGCACAAAAAGCAGGCGACGCATTTCTCCAAACCATTCTCATCGCGCTGCAAGACATGCTGGCCGCGGTAGCGTTGTTCAAACTGCGCGCCGCGCATGGGGCCGGGGCCGTCCGGGTAATTTTCCACCTGGGTTGGCTCCAACATTTCACGCAGGGTGATGGTCATCCCCTTGGCAACGCCAGCAATATCGCGGACAATCGACATGGTTCCAGTATACGGCATGATGCAGACGGCTCACTCCAACTCGATCGAGCGCGTGCTGATTTATCGCCTGGGCAGCCTGGGCGACACAGTGGTGGCGCTGCCCTGCCTGCACCAGATCGCGCGGGCCTTTCCGAATGCGGAGCGGCGACTGCTGACCAACCTGCCGGTGCACAGCAAAGCTCCGGCGGCGTATGCGGTGCTGACCGGGTCTGCCTTGATTACAACGAGCGGATTGAATGGCAAGCCGGAGGGCGATGCGTATTTTCGCTATCCAATTGGCACACGCGATGTGGGTGAGTTGTGGCGACTGCGCGCGGAGATTCGCGCATGGCGTCCGCAGGCGCTGGTGTATTTGACGCCACGGCAGCGCTGGCAACAGGTGGTGCGCGATGTGGCATTTTTTCGCGCCTGTGGCATTCAGAAAATTTATGGAGCGCCGTACGCGAAAGATGTACGCTGCAATCGTTTGAATAGGGCCACGGGCTTGTATGAGCCGGAGGCCGCGCGGCTGGCGCGAACGGTGCGCGCTCTGGGCTCGATAGATTTGAGCGATGCGGAGAATTGGGATCTACGCTTGTCGCTGGAAGAGAAGGCGCGAGCGGTGGATGTGCTGCGTCCGCTGGGGCAGCGGCCTGTGCTGGCGTGCAGCGTGGGCACCAAGGTGCAGGCCAAGGATTGGGGCGCGGAAAAGTGGTGCGTGGTTTTATCTGCGCTGGCCAAGCGGCACGCGGAGATGGGCTTGGTGCTGCTGGGCGCAGAGGAAGAAAACGGAGTGAGCGAACTGGCCGCAGAGGCGTGGCAGGGGCGCTGCGTGAATCTGTGCGGGCAGTTGACACCGCGCGAGTCAGCGGCAGTGCTGGCGCGGTCGCGGATGTTTCTCGGCCACGATAGCGGGCCGATGCATTTGGCCGCTGCGGTGCAGACGCGTTGCGTGGCCATCTTTGCGGCGCGCAATCTGCCGGAGGTTTGGTATCCGCAGGGCGCGGGGCATCGTGTGCTGTATCAGGCGACGGATTGCATGGGCTGCGGGCTGGAGACATGCATTGCGCAGAAGAAAAAATGTTTTACCGCGATTGCGCCTGAAGCGGTGCTGCAAGCCGTGGAAGCAACGCTGGCACAGGGATAACATACACGGCGCAAACTGGTGCAATAGAACCGCAGATTTCTCGACTGGCTCACGCTCGCTCAGAATGACAAAGTCTTTGAGAAGACCGGATCCTTCCATGCAGCCAGGAAACTATTCCGCAGCTTTCGTCCAGTACTGGCTCAATGATGAATGAGCCACATGAGCCAACTGGCCGCGATGACTCCCGCCACAAACAAGCAAAAGCAGTAGAGGCCGTAGTGCACCATGCGGCGCGGCTCTGAACGCTGGGTGATGCCGAAGACCACCGAAGCAAAAAAGGCGTAGAGCAGCACGGCGGTGAAGTGGGAGGGGGCAAAGGTCATGGCTTGCGTCCCATGCGGATGCTATGAGCATCCACGGCGGCGATGAAGTTGAGCAGGCCCGCGACGACGAGAAATTTCGTGCCGTAGTCCTGCGTAACGACTTGCACAAGGCTCTGGCCCCACCCGGCAGCGGACGAGAGCAGGTACAGGCCGCCCGTGCCCAGGTCCCCCACGAAGCCGAGCATGTCCAGCACCTCACCCGTGTTGGGCGCGTAGAGCTTGCCCTGCATCAGCAGGCCGAGCGCGAACATCATGGTGATGGAGACAAACAGCAGCGCACCTCGCACCCAGCGGCGCTGTAACAAATGGCCCGCGCCAGGCACCAGCCAGCCCGCAACAAAATAAAGATAGGCGGTGGGCGATTTGGATTCCGATGCAGCCCGATTGGCCTTGGAAGTCATCCCTTCGAATATATCAGCCATGCGGGCTGTGCGAATGGCTCCGCCGTGGCAGGGGCGATCCTCTAGACTGGGAGTCAGCACCACCATTCCAACAGGAGTCAGCCATGTGTGCGTGGGCCCGATTGCCGCAGCGTTGGCGCAGCCTTGCGGCCCGCCGCAACGGCTCTGTGCTGTTGGAGACGGCGCGCTTCGACCCGGAAAACCAGCGCAGCTATCTTTATCTGAACCCGGTGCGTGAGTTGGTGGCGAACGCACCAGAGGACGTGGGCGCTTT
>DAHUZD010000030.1 GCA_027306745.1 Acidobacteriaceae bacterium | reverse complement strand
CGTGCTGGACGAAGCCGAGGAGCCGCAAGCAGCCACGGGAATCAACCAGCCCAGTACCAACCAAGCCACGCCAAAGGCAGCCAGTCTGGAGCCGATGCGCCGAGGTCTCACGCCTGAACGGATATCCACTGGCCGCATCTTATTTGCCCACGGTAAAGCCAACACACTTGCGCCCCGAACAAAGTTCATACGCTCGCGTCTGCGCACCTTGCACAACCTGCAATGGACGTGGGCGGTGCATGGCGGCATCGGCTGTCCAAGAGGTGCTAAACAGATCATGATTGCCGAGATCCATCACGGTAAAAGTATTGGCTTGCACAAAGCCAAACGCATAGGCACCCGGCTGCAGATGTTTGCCAGAAAAATCCAGCGGAACCTCCGTGAGAATGTAGCCCTGATATTTTTGCTGAACCCCCGATGAGTACCCGGAACTATCGACCAGCCCCATCAGCACGACAGCGCCCGAATCCGTGCGTACTCCATAGGTATTGCGCAACTGTAAAGGGGCGCTTTGGCCGCGGAAAAAGACTGTGGCCGGCGCGATCTTTGCCGTATCCTCCGGGGTAAGAATCGCAGCATGTTTTGACTGTGCAAAGTCGGGCAGGGCCGCAAGAACGCAGAGCGCCAGCACCCCGCTGAAAATCCACTTGGTTAATTTTTTCATCATCCACCTCGATTAGAGATTTCTACGCAGCCATTCTACTCTGGGAACGTTCCCGGTGCCCAGCGAAAACTACGATGGCTATGGAATAATGAACGCAGTTTTGCGGATTCGTACCACCCTACCCACAATTTCGCAGGAGATTGCCTTGCCCACGGAGAGTTCCACCGCATTTGCCCACGCCATGCTGCGCGAGATTTACGAGCAGCCGGAATCCATTGCCGCCACGCTGCAGGCCTATGCCCCCGGTGGAAAGTTTGACGCCGAAGCCTGGCAGGCCGTGCATCGCGCGCTGCAGGGCCATGAGCGCATCGTGGTGGCAGCCAGCGGCTCTAGCCGCCATGCGGGTTTGGCCGGGGAAATCCTGATTGAAGACCTGTCCGGTATCGCCGTGGACGTAGAGTATGCCAGCGAGTACTGCTACCGCTCCACGCACACGCTGCACAACCCGGCGGTGATTGTGATCTCACAATCCGGCGAGACAGCCGACACACTCGCCGCGCTGCGCGAGGGCATCTCACGCGGGCTGGATACGATCTCCATCGCCAACGTGGCCGGTTCCCGCATGACGCGCGAGGCCAGCGCCGCGCTGGTGACCCGTGCTGGCGTGGAGGCGGCCATTCCGGCCACCAAGAGCTTTACCACGCAGTTGACCATGCTCTATTTGCTGGCGATTTACGCAGGCCGTATGCGGGGCCGCATGACCGCAGCCGTGGCTGAGGAGCACATCGAACAGATTGAGCGCATACCGGCGCTGCTGCAAAACAACATTCCCGCCTGGGTGGAACAGATGCGCACCATCGCCGCCAGTTACGCCAAGGATGAGGCGTTTCTCTTTCTGGGCCGCGGCATCCACTACGCCATTGCACGCGAGGGCGCACTGAAGCTGAAGGAAGTCTCCTATGTGCACGCCGAAGGCTATCCCACTGGCGAGCTGAAGCATGGCCCCAACGCACTGGTCAGCCATGGCACGCCGCTGGTGGTGCTGGCCACATGCGACCGCAACGATCCTGATTCCCTGCTCCGCTACTCGCGCACACTGCAACTGCTCAGTGACATTCAAAAGCAAGGCAGTAACGTGCTGGCCATCGCCACGGAAGGCGATACGGAGATCGGCCACCTCTGCAACCACTGCGTTTTTGTTCCCACAGCCAGCGAATATCTGCTGCCCATTTGCGAAGTGGTTCCCTTGCAGATTTTTTCGTACATGGTGGCCACGCAACGGGGGTATGATGTTGACCGTCCGCGCAATTTGAGCAAGGCCGTTGTGACGGAGTAAGGGCCAACCGGCTCCAAAGCTCCAAAAAATAATTTCGGGGAGTTTCGAAATGCCATCCGCCATCTGGAAGAATGTGTGCCGTCTCTTGTGTGTGAGCGCAGCGGCGTCTGTTGGGGTTGCCTTGCCGATGCTGGCGCAGAGGGCTGCACAAAAACCTGCTGCGGCGCCAGCATCCGCGCCAGCCACAGCACCTGCAACACTAGGACTGGGCACGGCCTGGTACCCGGAGCAGTGGCCGGAATCGCGCTGGGAGACGGATTTGGACCTGATGCAAAAGGCGCACATCCGCTGGGTACGTGTGGGTGAGTTCGCCTGGAGCCGCATGGAGCCATCCGAGGGTCAATACGACTTCGACTGGTTGGAAAAGGCCATCAACGAAGCCGGTGCGCGCGGCATCTACACCGTGCTGGGCACACCGACCGCTGCACCTCCCGCATGGCTGACGCAGAAATACCCGGAGACGCTGCGCACCAATGAGGATGGCCGCAAGGCCGAACACGGCAACCGCCAGCAATTCAACTGGGACAACCCCAAGTACCGGGAATTGGCGCGTGACATCGCCAGCCGCATGGCGCAGCGCTTTGGCCACAATCCCTACGTCATCGGCTGGCAGATTGACAACGAGTACGCTGCTGTCTCCTTTGACGCGCAAACCAAGGCGGATTTTCAGCAGTGGTTGAAGGGTTATTACAAGACGTTGGACAACTTAAATGCGCGCTGGACAACCGCCTACTGGAGCCAGACCTACTCCAACTGGAATCAGATTCCGATCGAAACGGTGGGCGGTAACGGCAATCCGGGATTGCTGCTGAGCTGGAAGCGTATTGTCAGCGACACCTGGCGCAACTACCAAAAGAATCAACTGGACGTAATTCGCCAGTACGCCGATCCGCGCCAGTTCATCACTACGAACCTGATGGGCTGGTTTGACGGCTTCGACCACTACACCATTACGCAGGACTTGGACCTGGCCGCGTGGGATGACTACGTGGGCATGGGGCATTTGGACGCCGTCCGCAACGGCGCAACCGACGACCTGACGCGCGGCTTCAAACGCAAAAATTTCTGGATCATGGAAACACAGCCCGGCCATGTCAACTGGCACACGGTCAACAATGACCTCGACAAGGGCGAGGTACGCGCCATGGCCTGGCACAACATTGGCCATGGGGCGGACGCCATCGGCTACTGGCAGTGGCGCAGTGCGCTCAATGGGCAGGAGGAATACCACGGCACGCTGCTCGGCGCGGATGGCACGCCGTTGCCTCTCTATGTGGAGGTGCAGCAGCTCGGCCATGAGATGGAAAAGGCAGCTCCCGCGCTGACCGGCACGTCACCAAAATCCCAGGTGGCAATTCTGCACACCTATCCCAGCTTCTGGGCCATCAACTGGCAGCGGCATAACAAGTACTACGATCCGGTGGAAGAGTTGCTTAGCTATTATGGCCCGCTGCACGCCATCGCCCAGTCGGTGGACATCGTGCAGCCGACGGCTCCGCTCAGCCAGTACAAGCTGGTTGTGGCTCCTGGGTTGAATGTGCTCTCCGACGCCGCGGCAAAAAATCTCATCGCGTATGTGCAACAGGGCGGGCACTTGGTTCTGGGCCAGCGCGCGGGCATGAAGGACAGCGACAATGCCCTGCAAACGGAGCGCCAGCCCGGACCGCTCTCCGATCTGCTGGGCGGACGCGTCGAGGCCTACTACGCGCTGGAGCATCCCGTACCCCTTGAAGGCGATTGGGGAGCCAACACCAGCCAGATGTGGGCAGAACGGCTGCAAATCACCAAGCCGGGCGCGGAGATTTTAGAACGCTATGGCAAGAGCAATGGTTGGCTGGACGGCGAGCCGGCAGCGATTACGCGCAAGGTGGGCAAAGGCCGCATCACCTACATTGGCGCATGGATGGATGAAGCGGGCATGGCCAAAGCCGCGGAGTGGATGACCGCCATCAGCCACATTCCACCCGCCTTTGGCCCCGTGCCCAAGGGCGTGGAGGTCAATGCACGCTACGGCGCCGATCACACGGTCTTCGTCTTGGTGAATCTCTCCGGCGTAGCGCAGACCATCGCCCTGCCCCGGCACATGCGGGACGTGCTGCGTGGCGAGGAGGCCAGTTCCGTGGAGTTAACCAACTACGGTGTGGCCGTTTTGTCGGAGCCGCACAAGTAGCCTCACAGCACCTGCGCGATCAGCCACACGTTCAGCGTGACGATGACGCCCACCGTGATCCAGCCCAGCCAGTTCGTCAGACTGCGGTTGACGAACTGCTGCATCAGACTGGTACGTCCGGTCAGTATCAACAGCGGCACCAGCGCGAACGGCAGGGTAAAGCTGAGCAGCACCTGCGAGAGGATCAAAACCTTCAACGGATCCAGACCAAAAGCAATCACAGCCAAGGCGGGCAGCAAGGTAAGAAATCTGCGCAGGAAGACGCTGAACTTCACGTTCAAAAATCCTTCTAGGATCATCTGGCCGGCCATGGTGCCCACCGTGGACGACGACAGGCCGGAAAAAAGCAGCGCCACGGCAAAAGCCAGCGCCGACAACGGCCCCAGCAGTGGCCCCAGCGTATGGTGCGCATCTTCAATGCTGGAAATAGGCCGTCCCAAACGCACGAATGCGGCTGCGGCCATAATTACCATGGCGGAGTTGATGAGCCAGGCACCATTCATGGCAGCAAAAACATCGACCAGTTCAAATTGCAACAGGCGAAGGCGATGATGCCCCGGCTGCCCTCCCGCGCGGGCGTCCTGCTCTTCGCGTGCTATGCTTTCGCGCACACGCGGCTGCACCAAGCCTGAATGCAGATAGACAACGTGAGGCATCACCGTAGCGCCCAGCATGCCCACGGCGATGTAGAGGCTGTTGTGGTTCACGGCTGGCACGAGCGTGTAGAAAGCAGCGGCGCGCCAGTCCACATGTACCAAAAACACCTCAAAGGCATAGCAAATGCCAATGACAAACACGAAGCCCATGATGGCGATTTCCAGCGCGCGAAAACCGTAGAGTTCCAAGGCAAGAATGGCGAAAACGCAAATCGTCGTGAGCATGGCAGCCGCCATCATCACCGAGGTCTGCGACCAGCCCAAGGCCAGCCAATGCGCGCCAAAAAGCAGATAAAAGCCCAGTGCCGCACCTAAAAACTCCGCTAAATCCGTGGCCACGGCAGAAATTTCCGCCGCAAGCCAAAGCGCGATGGTCATGCCTCGTGAGAACTGGTCACGGCAGTTTTGCGGCAACGTGCGCCCGGTGGCAATGCCCAGCTTGGCCGAAAGAAATTGAATCAGAATCGCCATTAGATTCGACCACAGCAGCACCCAGAGCAGCTTGTAGCCAAACTGCGAACCGCCGTGTATGTTGGTGGCGAAGTTGCCGGGATCAATGTAGGCGATGCTGGCGACGAAGGCCGGGCCAAAATAGCTCCACATCTCGCCGCGACGCAGCTCGGGCAACCAGCGCGAGCGCCAAGTGCCATTCATCTTTGACGACGCAAGTGGAGTTTGGCTCATCGGTATATGAGGCTCCAGTATACGGTGTGCCATGCAGGTTCTTTGTGATGGGCGTCCTGTTTGACTTCCCTGCCCGCATTTCCTAGCCTGAGGTTGCACCTTCCTGATCGGAGTTCACACGCACATGAAAGTTCTTGTCATTGGCGGCGGCGGCCGCGAGCACGCATTGATAACGGCCATCCGCAAGTCGCCACGCGTCACCGAGGTTGTTTGCGCCCCGGGCAATGGCGGCATCGCCACTGAAGTCCGTTGCCTTCCTGTCCGACAAAATGATCTGAGCGACCTGCTGCGCGTTGTGGAATCGGAGCATCCGGATCTGACCGTTGTTGGCCCCGAACTGCCGCTAAGTCTCGGATTGGTGGATGCGATGCAGCAGCGCGGCCTGCGTGTTTTTGGTCCCACGCAACGCGCAGCGCAACTGGAAAGCAGCAAGGCATTCGCCAAGGAATTTATGCAACGCCATAACATTCCCACGGCGCGCTATGCCGTTTGCGGCTCTGCGGCAGAGATGCAGGAGGCGCTTGCACATTTTCATGCTCCCATCGTCGTCAAGGCCGATGGCCTGGCTGCGGGCAAGGGCGTTGTCATCTGTGCCAGTAAAGATGAAGCATTGGCGACCGCGGAAAAAATGTTTAGCGGCGACCTGCTGGGCACGGCAGAGCGGCGTGTGGTGTTAGAAGAATTTCTCGAAGGCGAGGAAACATCCTTCCTGGTTTTGGCCGACGGCCAGCACACGCTGCCGCTGGCTGCCGCGCAGGATCATAAACGCATCGGCGAGGGCGACACCGGACTCAACACCGGCGGCATGGGAGCCTACTCCACCGACGAGTTGCTGGATGCCTCCATGCGCGATTGGCTGATTGCCCATGTTGCCCAGCCCGTGATTGATGGCATGGCCGCAGAAGACGCTCCCTTCACCGGCGTTTTGTACTGCGGCATGATGATGACTGCGCGTGGCCCCATGGTGCTGGAGTTCAATGCGCGCTTTGGCGACCCGGAAACGCAGGCCGTCTTGCCGCGGCTGGAGAGCGACCTGGTGGGAGCATTTGAAGCCGCCGTGGACGGCAGGCTGGATCAGATTGCGTTGCAATGGACGAAGCAGCCCTCCGTATGCGTCATTGCCGCATCCGGCGGCTACCCCGGGGAATATGCCAGCGGCAAGCCCATCACTGGGCTTGCCGCCGCGGCCACACTGCCAGGCGTCTAGGTCTATCACTCCGGCACGGATCGCCAGGGAGATGAACTAGTCACAGCAGGCGGACGTGTGCTGGCCGTAACGGCTGTCGCCGAGACGCTCCCAGCCGCCTGTGAGCGCGCCTACACGGCTCTCAAAAAAATTCAATTCGACGGCATTTACTATCGCCGCGACATCGCACACCGCGCTCTGCAAAAGAAAGGTTAGGATCTGAATGGAAAAATCTGGCATACCGTTGACCGTGCTGCTGGCAGACAATGACCTCGCCGCGAATAAGTGGCAGGCTTGGTTCGCGGCCAATCCATCTGCT
>DAHUZD010000021.1 GCA_027306745.1 Acidobacteriaceae bacterium | reverse complement strand
GCGCCGGGCATGCCCACACCGGCTGCGCCGGCATTCAATTGGCCGAAGAGACCCATGGTCAGGATCGGGGCCTGCCCCATGTGCAGGAGCACCCAATCTTTTTTGCCGGTGAGCGGGTCGACATACTCCTGCCGCAGAAAGCGAATGTTGTTGGTGTCTTTCAACTGGTCGACGGAAGCCGGATACTGGCCCATTTTCCGATAGTAGAGCTGGATGGCGCGCTTGTATTGTTCGCCGCGGTGGACGGCCTCCACCTCTTTTTCGCGCTGGATTTGTCGGCCAATCTCCGGTGCCGCGATGGCGAGGGTGACGAGGATCAACGCAGCCAGAAACAGCAGACCGACGAGCAGATAGCCCTGCTCGGACGGGCGGGAGTTGCACTGCGTTTTGGATGAAAAGCTGGACACGGATGAACCGGCGCACGCGCCGCCTCTAGTAAGAAAATACGCTGACCGCAGGGAAAAGTCGCGTGAGCCAGGCGGCAAAAAGTTAATCCAGCGCCCGGGCGGCATTTAGTTCTGCTGCAAGTTCAGCGTCTGGTTGTCGTTGTAGGACAGGTCGCGGATGATGACATCGGTCTTGTCGATTTTAACCACCTGATAGCGATGATCGACAATGTCACCTTCGCCAGCGACGAAGACATCCTCACCGTGGAGCAGAAAGACCTTGGTGTTGCCTCCCTGCACGATGGCTGTGCCGTAAAACTTGAGATCAATCGGCGGCGGTGGGGGCGGACCAGTGGGCGCAACTGGGCCCGTGCGCACGGGCGCAACCGGCTGTTCGATTTTGGCCGCTGCTGCTGCCTGCGCCACGCGTGTAGGCACGGAAAACTTCGAGAAGATATTGCGGCCGTCGCCGGTGTATTCCACGGTTTCGGCAAAGTGCATTTTTTCCGGGTGCAGCGAAGGATCCAAGTCAGAAGCGCTCTCCAGCCTCTGCGCCGCATGGCCGCTGCCTGAGGAGATGGCATTGGCTGCGTGGGCCTGCGAGGACTGCGCAGGCGCAGGCACAACGGGCGTCGAGGCCGGTGGCGGCGAACCGCCCATGAGATTCATCAGCGTGTAGGCCGTCAGTCCCAGAGCGAGCACGCCCAGGCCCACGGCCATGGCCAGCTTTTTTTTGTCTTCGGCTCCGATACGAATCGCCATCGTTTAGAGCCTCCCCTGCGACGTGGTTTTTTGCGGTGGGTGCAGGTGTTGGGCCGCGTGGTGGGTGGATGCGCCACTCGATTTTGTATCCGCGTCGGCCGCCGCAACGCCCAGACGCATCCACGTGGAGACGCGAATGCGCAGGTTCACCATACCGCTCTGCTGGCCGCTGAGCGCGATGGCGTCGATGACGAAGAAGAGCTTGTCGCGCTCAATGTCGTTGATGAAATAGGCGACGGATGTGTAGTCTCCGCTGAGGCTGCCGTCCATGCGCACCTCGGCCAAGTCAAACTGCGGCTTGCCCTGCGCATATTGCACGCGCGACAGCAGCACTTTGTCCTTGGTGGCCAGAGTGCCCAGTTCCCCGGCAATGGCGGAGTAGCTGGCGGGAAAGCGCTGCGCGTAAAACTTGGATTGATCCTTGCGCGCTTGCAGAATTTTTTTATCGAGGCCGCGCAGTGGACGGGTTTTGAGCAGCATGGCCTGATAGGCTGCCTGATGCTGCGCCAACTGTTCAGCATCCCCCGCACGCACACGCTCCCAAGCCAGCACGACGCGCGTGAGCAGAACCAAATTCAACAAGCAGAGCAACCCGACCGCGGCCAGATGAAGATGGAGCGGCGTAATGCGCAGCGAGGAAGCCGTGGACGAGCCTGGAAATTTGAACTTCATTGCTGCCCTCGCGCCCGCATTCCCTGCATGTAGGCTTGCCGTGAATTTTGCGGCCAATTGCCCGGCGGATGAGCCATGCCAGTCATCGGCATCCGCGGGTTGATGCGGCCATACGACGGCGCAGCTTGTGGCTGCATTCTCTGCTGAGCGCTTGGCATAGGATTCTGCACCGGCGCTGCGTCCGCGGTGGAAGAATCTTTTTGATCGGCGTTGGTGTCCGCCTTGGGCAACTCATCCATGCCCGCAGCGTTGTACTCAGCGAGGATGTCAAAGTTGACATCGCTGATGTCTGTGGGCTGCATCGCCGCGCCCGGTCTGCCGTTGCCGGTGCTGGCCTGCGCGGCGGACTCTCCAGCCAGACGCGGATGCAAAAAGTGCCGGGAGGTTTCCAGATTCTTGACCAGCTCCACAGCCTTGTCGCGCGCGCCAGTCACCTGCAGGCGCAGCAGCACGTGGCCATCCTTGGTCATCTGCGGCTGCATGCTGAGCACCTGTAATCCGCCAGGAAGAACATTTTCCAAATCCATCAGCGCGGCCGTCCAGGAAAAAGACTTTTGCGCGAAGAGGTTATTTAAGAACGACGACTCCGACTGCACGGCGGCATTTTGCGGCTCGCGCATGGTGGCCTGATCCTGCTGCCACTCCTGTTCGAGAGCGCCAGTACGCTGTTGCCAGCCTTGGACGGCAGCATCGGCCCGCTCGGCCTTGCGCTCCAAATTCTTATGCGTCAGCCACAGGCCAAAGAGCACGACCAGCAGCACGCCGGCCACGATGCGCAGGCGCGCCAGCAGCGGTCCCAGTTCGACGAAAGGCCGTGAGGCCAGATTGATGGTGACACGCATCAGCCGTGCAGCGCCCCCACCACGCCCGCAAATTGACAAGCGGGCAGGCCGTTTGGCACAGCCTCCGCCAAGAAGTGTTCTGTGCGCACCAAACTGCGCATGGGAATCTGCCAGTCGCAAACGGAG
>DAHUZD010000011.1 GCA_027306745.1 Acidobacteriaceae bacterium | reverse complement strand
GGGCCGTGTCCAAATGCCAAATCTGGTGGGAAAGCCGATGCAGAAATGCGGTTACGCCCGTACCAGCCAAGAAGAATGGGACGCATCGCTCCCCGGTTCTCCCAACGAAACCAAGGACTGCCTTGCAAGTGCGCCTCTGGCCGGTCTCCTGACTTGCGTATCGCCGGGCCGGAACGCCTTCCCGCCCGCGAACATCACGGGCAGTGGCTGCGCATTTTGCGCACGTTGCCGTCCCTCCACGCTTACAGTTACGGGGTAGTGGCGGATTTGCACCGCGCTTCCCGAACACCGGAGGCTACTTGGATTGTATCGCAGGCGTGTGTGAGACCAACACAGTTATGACTTCTTTTTAGGCCGGTGCGCGATCAGATGATCTCTCACCTGCATGTAGAGATTGTCCGGCAGAATGCCGCGCGTTTTTAGTTGACGCTTGCTGGTGTAGGGCCGACCGGCCACAATGCGCTTGGCATAGACCGGCCCCAGCCCGGCGATGGCCTGCAACTGCGCCAGTGTCGCCGTGTTGATGTCAAGCTTGGCCGCGGCGTGGCGACGGTGATGCGTCTGTGCCTGGCCCTGAGCGCGCGGCAGCGGCAGTGCAGCGGCCCAGATCAACAAGAATGCAGCGGTACAGATTGCGCCAATGGCCTTACGAAAAAAAAATCGAGTGGAAATGGATGAATTCATCCGGCTGCTCCTCAGCATAGACAACATGCAGCATGAAAAAAGTGTGCTCGCAGCATTGTGCGGCAAAGCCAGTAAATGGGCAAGGCAATTTTGCAGTGGGGGATTTTTTACACCGTCCACAGCATGGCGTCGAACGAATGCAGTGTCTGATAGCCCATGCTGGTGTACAGACGGATTGCAGACTCGTTGCTTTGGGTGACCGTCAGTGTTGCCAGTGAGCAGCCCAGCGCGCGCAGACTTTGCGCTCCAGTTTCCAGCAACAATCGTCCCAGTCCATGCTGGCGCAGATGCGGAGCCACGCAGACCTGCGTGATATGTCCGGCCTCTGTGCTGATGCGGGAGGCCAGAAGCAGGGCCTGCATCACTCCGGTTTTTTCCTCCAGCACGACCCAAGAGGCCTCTGGAGAGAATTGTCCGCAGCCGGGGAAGCGCACAATATTGTGCAGAAAACGGCTAGCCCCGGCAACAGAACGGTATTGATCGTTGATAGTGCTGTCGATGTGGCCGGCATAGGCGGCGGTAATGTTGTGGGCGGCAGCATCGAAGTCGCCGTCTTGCCATCTGCGGAGCCGTAGTGCGCCATCTTGGATCAGGCGTTCCTGGGGAGCTTCGCTCGCAAGATGCTCCAAACGGCTGCCCAGGTAGATGCGCTGATATTGCTGAAAGCCTGCCTGCACAAAGCTGGGGTGGTGCTCGCCGTGCCGGTGCAGAAGAAGCTGGGCCTCAATGCGCTCCATGCCCGGGGTGGCGCGCAGGGTCTCCAATAGGTGATCGAGCAGATGCTTTTCCACCGCGGCGGCGGAGATGTTTGCATGAGTGCGTGTGGCGAAAACATCCCCGACGATGGCCTTGGCCTGTTCTTGTACGCAGAAGGTGTAGCCGCAGACCTTGCCCTGATCGATGGCGACATAACCAATGAGCAGATGCGAGTCCACATATTGCAGCAGCAGGTTGGCTGAACCGCTATAGTCCCAATGCAGACGTTCGCGCCATAGTGCACTCTCTTCGTCCAGCAGCGTGCGCAGATCCTGCGCCCGGAAATGACGCAGGTCTAAAAATTCGAGTTGGAGAGGGGCAGCCACGGCACGCATAGCAAGGCACACAAAAACAATGCGCGGCGGGATATTTTTGAAAGCAAAATACCCTGCCCGCGCTCAATGCAAAGAGTGTAGGGGATTTGCCGGGCAAGTGAAAGTGTTTTCTTGCTGTGAACCCAGACTGCCAACCTGTTCCTATCCGCACATGTTTTTCGAGTAGCAGGGGCAGGAGAGCTATTTTGCAAAGACGCGATAGACAACCAGATTTTGCGCAGCATAGCCGAAGAGCGGCTCGTACTGACGACCAGCCAATGTTGTGCGCAGAGTGGGCACGGCCCGTTCGCTGACGACGACAATGTGCTCGGCGGCTGGCACGCCGTCTTCATCGTAACTGGGTATCGGCTGATTTCGGTAAAAGGCCAGACCGTACCAGACATCGCGCCGGGTGTCATCCACACAAACCAGCGGCGGCGCGTTGGGAACGGCGGAGATTTGCGCAGCCAGCGCACGTGCGGAATAAATCTGATTGAGCAGCGGCCCATTGCGCGTGCCCAGCAAAAATACAAGAGCCAGCAGCACGGGAATCAACGTGGCAATGCGCAGACGCTCTGTGCCATAGCGCAGAACCACCACGGGGATGGCGATGGTGAAGGCCAGGGCGATCATTCCGGCGGCCACCAGCACCTGCACCGGCGGCATGGCATGCGGATGCACCAAGACATGGGGGAAAATGAGCGCCGTAAAGACCAGCAGCCCGGCCGTGCCCGCGTGCGCCAACAGCAGCCAGGGATGCAGTCCGCGCTTGCGGATACGGTTCAAATAATCGCCGGTCAAAATCGTAATGGGAGGAATGGACGGAAGAATGTAGCCGGGCAATTTGGATTGCGAAAAGCTGAAGAAGAGAACCGGGAAGACCGCCCAGAGAACGAGAAACTCTGGGAAGGCATCGCCTGCACGCGGCGTGCCCACATAACGATGGGGCGCGCACCGCACGCGCCATTCGTCCAAAGAACTGCGAATGGCGTCTGCCAGCGCACTGCACGCGATCACCGTCCAAGGCAGCAGCGCGACACAGATGACGGGCAGGTAATACCAAAGCGGCTGTGTGTGGTGGAAACGATCTGTGGCGAAACGTTCCAAGTTGTGCTGCAAAAAGAAGACACGTAGAAATTGTGGGTTGCGATGCTGCACGGCAATAAACCACGGCAGCACCATGGCCAGATACAGCACAACGCCCGGCAGCCAGATGGTGCGGCGCAGCAGGGACCACTCACGGCGCAGAGCCGTGAAGAGAAAGATGATGCAGAAGGCCATCGCCGGAGCGACGGGACCTTTGGCCAGCGTGGCCGCTCCGACAAAAAAGTAGAGATCGAAGAGCCAGAATTTTTTGTTGGTCTCATACCAGGCGTACCAGCCCAGCATTCCAATGCAGAAGGGCGCGGCCAACTGCATATCCGTGGACGCTCCGCGTGCAAAGCTGACAATGCCAACGCAGGAGACGGTGATAAGCGCGGCCTCCAACTGCCCGCCAAAACGGAAGCGGCGCATGTGCAAATAGATCAGCAGGATCAGCGCAAAGGCGAAGCTGGCCGAAGGTAGCCGCGCCGACCAGTCATGCACGCCGAACTCTTTGAAGGCGAACATGGCGCGCCAGTAGTAGAGTGCGGGCTTTTCCAGCCACGGCTTGCCGTAGAGGATGGGTGTGACGTAGTCGTGACGCGCCAGCATCTCGCGGGCCACCTGCGCGTAGCGGGGTTCATCGGCACCCACCAAACCCAGGACGCTGCCGCCCAGCAGCGGCACCAATCCATAAAAGATAAACAGCGAGGTAAAGACCAGCAGGACGGCCACTTCCGCCAGCATGGCTGCATTGGCATTTTGCCAATAGCTGCCGCCCGGCAGGTACTGTTTCCACGTCTCTCGTTGGATGCGCTTGCCCATCGAAGGTTGGCTTTCCTCTTCCGTCCCGAACCGAACTCCATTATTGATGCTGCGTCAGAGGGCCGCTGTCAGGCCGAATGCTCAGGGTATCAAGACTGCGAGGAAAGTGAAACCGGGGGTGTGAGGAAATTCCCGCGCTGATGGTTGCGTCGCGCTGCGAAGAGGCTGTGCGGAATGCCTATTGCCCGTAGACCAACAGGCCAAACAGAGCCAGCCAGAAGAGTCCCATGGCGTGCCAGTACCAGGCCGCGCAATCAATGGCGATCTGCCGGACCTCGATTCGCTTGGCCCAGAGCAACGCCATGCCCGCACTCAACAAGGCCAGCACGCCCAGCACCAAGTGCAGTCCATGCGCAGCTGTGATCAGGTAAAAAAAGTGGCTGCTGGGGTTGGAGGCAAAATAGACGCCCTCAGCGCTCAGTTGCTTCCAAGCTATCCACTGGCCGACCAGGAACAGGCAGCCCAGGGTGCTGGTGACGATCAACCATGGCGCAGCACGGCGGGAGGTGGGTTTGCCCAGGCCCAGCCACTCTTCCATCACATCAATCTCGCGGAAGAGATGGCGGCGCGCCAACTCCATGGTGAGGCTGCTGAGCAGCAGCAGGGCTGTGTTGATCCAAAGTACAGGCGGCAGTGCCAAGGGCTTCCAGTCCAGCAGGAGAGCGCTGGCAGGGTCAATGCGAACGGCTCGCTGTTGGAAGAAAAAGGCCAGAACGATGACCGCGAAAAACATCATGTCCCCGGCCAGGGCGAAGAAAAGTAACATGCGATAGCGCGCCAGCATCTCGCGCGGGCCGCGCCGTCCGGGCGGACGATTGTCCCAGTTGTCGCCGTCGCCACCGCCGCCCGTAGGCCGGTGGTGCACCGGCGGTTTGCCGCCCGTGCCCGGGTCTTTGCGCTCCACATTGACCGGCGTGCGGGTGATGGTGGCTGGCATACGGATTCGCCCTCCGACGCTACAGTTTACTCCTGTTGGCAACTGGGAGGCGTGGATTTTTCATCGGGATTTTTTAAGGTTGGATTGGATCCGTTTCATCCCATTCCAACGTGGTGGCGCGCCATGGATTTAGCCCGCACAGCTCTCCGTGCCGCAGGCTGCGCAGCAGATTCCAAACGAAGAACAGTTGGGCCGTGCTTAGCAAAAACGCTGCATGGGTAATGCCCGCTTGCAGAGGCACCAGCCGGGCCAAATAGGCTGCGGTGCCGGTCAATTGCGCATAGTGGCGCGGTTCACCAGCCAACCCGGCAAAGTGCATGGGGAAGAAGACGGCGTATGCGCCCACCAGCGTCAGCCAGAAGTGCCAGCGGCCCAGCCGCTCACTCATTTTGCGCCCGGTCAGCAGCGGGAACCAATAATAGACAGCGGCAAAGAGCGCAAAGACTCCGGCCATGCCGAGGATCAGATGAAAATGCGCGACGACAAAGTACGTGTTGTGCAGGTAGGCGTCGAGCACGGGTTGGGCCAGCACGGGGCCGGTGGCTCCGCCCGCGATGAAGAGCGAAAGAAAGCCCAGCGTAAACAACAGGGGCGTGCTTCGCTCCAGGCCGCCGCCCATCACCGTGGCCAGCCAGAGGATGACCTCAATAGTGGAAGGCACGGCAATGGCGATCGTCGTCAGGTTGAAGCTCTGGCTGGCATAGGGATTCATGCCACTGACAAACATGTGATGGCCCCAGACAGCAAAACCCAGCGTGGCGATGGCCAGCGTGCAACCCACCATGGTGCGATAGCTGATGGGTGGACGCCTCGAGAAATTTTCCAGCAGGCAAGAGGCCAGCCCCATCGCAGGTAAAATCGCAATGTAGACCTCGGGGTGGCCGAAGAACCAGAAGAGATGCAGCCACAGCAGCGGATCGCCATTGGCCACATGATGCAGCACCTGCCCATTGACCAGGCTTTGCGCAGGCAGAAAAAATGCAGTACCGAGGTGCCGGTCGCTAAAGAGCATTCCATCGGCCACCAGCAGCACTCCATACGAGGGCAGAATCATGCACGCGCCGGTGAACCACGACCAGACGGTGAGCGGCAGACGCATCCAGCCCATGCCGGGCGCGCGGCGGGTGAGCACCGTGGCGATGACGCTGATGGCGCTGAGCAGGGAACCCGCGCAGAAGAGCGCAATGGCCAGCAGCCAGAGATCCATGCCCGCAGCCTGTCCCGGACCGGCGCTGGCCAGCGCGCTCAACGGCGGATAGGCCGTCCAGCCAGAGATGGGCGCGCCACCGGCAACAAAAAACGCAGCCAGCAGGACAAGGAGACTGAGGAGAATGATCCAGAAAGACAGCGCATTCAACCGCGGCAGAGCCATGCGCCGCGTGCCAATCTGCGCAGGCAGAATCCAGCTGGCCAGTCCATTTTGCGGCGCCGCGGTCAGCACGAAGTAGATCATCAACGTGCCATGCACCGTGACCAACGCCAGATATTCCTCGGGCCGCATGGGGCCGTGACCCGGCCAATTGGCATGGGGCCAGACGAGGTGGATGCGCATGAGCAGCGAAAGCAGCGTGCCGCAAAGCACCGCAGCCATAGCCAGCAGCAGATATTGCACACCGACCACGCGATGCGCCGTGGTGAAGAAGCAGCGGCGCAGCCAGGATTTTTGTTGTAGGGAATTTTGCATCATGGCTGCTCCGATGGCGTGGATTGTGCGGCTGCCTGCTGCGCCATCCAGCGTGCAAACTCTTGCGGCGACACGACACGCAGCACTGCATGCATGCGGTAGTGGCCCAGGCCGCAGACCTGTGAGCAGACGATGGGGTAGTCGCCAAGTACAGTTGGCGTCACGTGCAGGTCGGTGGTGCGACCGGGAACGGCGTTCATTTTGATGCGGAGATTCGGAGCAAAAAATCCATGAATCACATCGAGCGAATGTAGTTGCAAATCGACGGCACGGCCTGCGGGCAGCACCAAAACTGCGCTCACAATGTCATCGGCACCGTGCGGATCTGCTGGATCGATGCCCAGCGGATTACCTGCCGCGGCATCTGCCAGTTCCAGACGCGTTTGTCCAAAGATGCCATCCGCGCCCGCGTAGCGAAAGTACCACTGGAACTGCGCTCCGGTCACCTCAACATGCAGCGCGTTGGCATCGGTGGGAGTCATCTGCGTTTCCATCCACAGGTGCTCGGCGCGCGCAGTCATCCACACAAAGAGAGCCACCAGCGCCAGCAGCAAAGCCCAGCGGTACGCGGGCGAGAGGCGTGCTGTGGTCTGCGCGGGCAGAAAAAATCCAGCAAGGAGCAGCACTTGGCCGAGCAGAAAAAATCCCAGCAGAATGGTCAGGCTGAGCGTGAGCAGAGCGTCAATGCGATGAGCGTAGAGCGAAGCGCCGCGCGGCAGCAGCCAGGGAAGGCTCGTCAAAGGTGCAGGCAGTGGCATTGTTGCCAGCCTATAACAAATTGAAATGCTGCATGGGCACAATGGTTCGCGTGTCACAAATTTCTCGACTCACTGTACCTGCTCGGAAGGATGCTGCGTTAGGTTGAGGAATATTTTTAGAATCTA
>DAHUZD010000002.1 GCA_027306745.1 Acidobacteriaceae bacterium | reverse complement strand
TGCATCAAGCGGTGCTGGCAACAAAGATCAGTGCGCCGGTAGCCCGGTACTTTGTGCAGCGCGGCGACCGAGTGCACAAGGGCGAACTGCTGGTCACGCTGGAAAACAACGATCTTTCCGGCGCAGCGCTGGGCAGCCAAGGCCAATACGAGCAGGCCAAGGCGCAGTATGCCATCACGCAGGCCACCGTGCCGCAAGAGTTGCAGAAGGCACAACTGGAAGCAGCGCAAACCAAAGCGCAGGTCGATCTACAACAGCGGATTTACCACAGCCGCAAGCAACTCTTTGAACAAGGCGCTCTGCCCGGGCGCGATGTGGACCAGGCCAAGGTTGCCCTGGTGCAGGCCAAAACTCAATACGATGTTGCACGCCGACATTTGGAAGCCATCGAAAAAGTGAGCCAGCGTGCGGAGCTTTCCAGCGCCACGGGGCAGTTGCAGCAGGCGCAGGGTCAATATGAACAGGCGCAGGCCATGCTGGCCTACTCCGAGATTCGCAGCCCCATCCAGGGCTTCGTTACAGACCGTCCGCTGTACTCTGGCGAAATGGCACCGGCGGGAACGCCTGTTGCCACGGTGATGGATCTGGACGTGTTGATCGCCAAAGCGCATCTGCCACAGGCGCAGATTGCCGGGCTGCGCAAAGGCGCGCCCGCGCAGGTGACGGTGCCGGGCTTTACGGCTCCCTTTGCCGGAACAGTGATGCTGGTCAGCCCCGCGCTGGATCCCGGTTCAACCACGGTGGAAGTGTGGGTGCGCATCCAGAATTCCGATCATCGCTTGCAGCCGGGAACACCCGCGCACGTGTCGGTACAGGTACGCACCATAGCTGACGCGCTGGTGGTTCCCTCTGCTGCGCTGGTGGAAGATGCGGGCGGCGGCAAGCATGTCATGGTCGTCGGTGCAGATTCCATCGCCCAGGCGCGCACCGTGCAAACGGGCACAGAAAGTGATGGCATGACGCAGATTCTCTCTGGCCTGAACGCAGGGGAAGAGGTCATCACCACCGGAGCCTACGCGATGGACGCAGGCACAAAGGTGCACGTCGCCGCCTCCGGTGCCGGAGATGCGCAGCCATGAATTTCTTTGCGCGGGGGGTGCAGTCCGAAGGCCATGAAGCAGCGGAGAACGAGCCGGAGTTTTGGATTGTCCGCCACACGCGCACGATTCTCTTCTTTACGCTAGTGCTGGCCATTGCGGGTATTTATCTTGCCTTTCAGCTACCGGTGGCCGTCTTTCCGCACACCAGTTTTCCGCGTGTCACCATCGCCATTGACAACGGCGTGATGCCGGTCGAGCAGATGGAGGTGACCATCACCCGCCCAGTGGAGAATGCGGTCAACTCCGTGCCCGGGCTGGAGACGGTGCGCAGCATTACCAGCCGCGGCGAGGCCGAGGTTGATCTGTTCTTCAACTGGAATGTGGACATGGTTTCCACGCTGCAAATGGTCAACTCCGCTGTGGCGCAGGTGCGTCAAAATCTGCCCGCCACGGCGGTCGTCACCACGCACCGGCTCAGCTTCGCATCCTTTCCGATTCTCGGCTACAGCCTCACATCCAGCACGACAACCCAGACCAATCTTTGGGAGATGGCCACCTATGATCTGAAGCCACGCCTGAACCGCCTGCCCGGTGTGAGCAGCGTAACGGTGCAAGGCGGACAGGTGCCAGAGGTTCACGTCATTCCTGACCCTGCCAAGCTGCTGGCGGCGCGCATAACGATTGACGATCTGCTGCAGGCCATCGCGCGCACGAACCTGATCGAGTCACCCGGCCTGTACCAAAGCCACCATGAATTGCTGCTGGCGTTGGTCGGCGGCCAAGTACATTCCGCAGAAGAGCTGGCGGCTGTCGTCATCAAAACCACACCCGCGGGCGTGCCCGTCCACATTGGCGATGTGGCCAGCGTGGAGTCATCCACCGAGCCGGTCTATACAATTGTGACCGCCAACGGCCAGCCGGCCGTGCTGCTGAACGTGAATCGTCAGATTGGCTCCAACGCGTTGGGTGTGGCGCGCGCCGTGCACGCAGAGGCGCAGGCCATCCGCGCCGCACTGCCGCCGGGCGTTCATCTGGAACCGTTCTACGATCAGTCACTGCTGATCCAGGACTCCATCCATAGCGTGCGCGATGCGATTCTTCTGGGCCTGATTCTGGCTGCGGTGATTCTCGTCGTCTTCCTGCGTGACTGGGGATCGTCGCTGGTTGCGGGGCTGGTGATTCCTGTAACCATTCTCGCCACCATAGTTGTCTTGAGCGCGATGGGCCAGAGCTTCAATCTAATGACGCTGGGCGGTCTGGCCGCTGCCGTCGGATTGGTCATTGATGACGCCATTGTCGTCGTCGAAAACATTGTGCTGCACATCGACGCAGGCCAGGGCCGAGTGGAAGCCGTGCGCAGTGCGCTGAGCGAGATCACCATGCCGCTGCTCGGCTCAACCATCACGCCCATCGTTGTCTTTGTTCCTCTCATCGGCGTCACTGGCGTCACCGGCGTCTTCTTCCGCGCACTGGCCATCACCATGGCCGTGGCGCTGCTGGTCTCGCTGGCGCTGGCGCTGACGTGGACGCCAAGCCTGAGCCTGCTCTTCATCCGCAAAGGCAGCCACGCCAAACAAGAGGCCCGTCCGCTGGATGCGCACAGCCTGCTCGAATTCGAAGAGCAGATGCAGTCGCCGTGGATGCGCCGCATCTTGGACCATTATGTTCGCTGGATGCGGGCTGCATTGCGCAAACCGCGATGGATCGGCGCAGGCTGCCTGTTGGTTGTTCTGGCCGGCGGATTGGCTTACCGCAGTTTGGGGTCCGATCTGCTGCCCGCAATGGACGAGGGCGGCTTCATCCTCGACTATCTAATGCCCGCAGGCGCATCGCTGACAGAAACCAATCGTGTACTGTTGCAGGTGGAAAAAGTATTGCAGCAGACTCCAGAGGTGGAAAGCACCTCGCGCAGAACCGGACTGCAACTGGGACTGGCCGCCGTCACCGAGGCCAACCGTGGCGACTTCACCGTGAAACTGAAGCGTAACCGCAGCCGCAGCACGGACGAAGTGATGGCCGATGTGCGGGCGCGCGTGCAGGCAATCGCTCCGCAGTTGGATATTGAAGTGACGCAGATGCTGCAGGACAACATCAACGACCTATCCAATGCGCCGGAGCCAATCCAAATCCGCCTGTTTTCTCCTAGCATCGATTTGTTGCAGCAGACCGCGCCGCACATCGCCGACGCCATAGCCAAGATTCCCGGCGTGGTCGATGTGCGCAACGGCATTGACGACAACCTGAGCAGCCCGTCCACAAACTTCCAGGTGCTGCCCACCGTGGCCGCACAGATGGGCTTTTCGCCGCAAGAGGTGGCCACCGACGCGCACGCAATTCTGGAAGGCGTACCGCTGGAGCAGCCTTTGATCCGCGCCGGGCGTCCGTATACGATTCGCGTCCGTTTTGCGCAGGCCTACCGCGCCTCGCTCGCAGCGATTGAGAACACTGTATTGGTCAGCTCCGCCGGACGCACAGCCACATTGGGATCTCTGGCGCAGATTCACGAAGAGCCGCCGCAAAATGAAATCTTCCGCGAAAACCAGCAGCGTAACCTGACGGTGACCGCCGGGCTGGAAGGTGCTGACCTGGGCAGCAGCATCGCGCGCATCCGGCAGACCATCCGCACGTTGCATCTGCCGCCTTCACTGCGCGTGGTCTACGGCGGAGCGTATGAGGTGCAGCAGCAATCCTTCCACGAATTGCTGCGCGTGCTGCTGCTGGCCATGGCGCTGGTCTTCGGCGTGCTGCTGGCGGAGTTTCGCAGCTTCGCCGCCCCCACAGCCATTCTGTCCTCATCGGTACTGTCCGTGGCGGGCGTCATGTTCGCGCTGCTCATCACGCAGGTCA
>DAHUZD010000413.1 GCA_027306745.1 Acidobacteriaceae bacterium | reverse complement strand
CTGCTTTTTACCGATGCGGATACGGTGCATGAGCCGGGCAATCTACGCCGCGCTTTGCATGAGGCGGAGCGTGCACAGGTGGGCCTGCTCTCTTACTCCCCGCGCCAGCAGGTGCAGGGCCTGCTGCAACGCGCGTTGATGCCGGTGGTCTTTGCCGAACTGGCGGGGAAATATCCGCCGCAGCAGGTGAACAACCCTGCTTCCACTGTGGCCGCGGCGAATGGGCAATTTTTGCTGATGGCGCGCTCAGCCTACGACCGCAGCGGCGGCCACGCAGCCGTGCGCGCAGAGCTTCTGGAGGATGTGGCGCTGGCCCGTCGCGCCAAACGCGCCCAGGTGGGGCTGCGCTTCCGCTATGCGCCGGATGCGGTGAGCGCACGCATGTACCGCAGCGTGGCGGCCATGATCGAAGGCTGGACGAAGAATCTGGCGCTGCTGTTTTCGAACGCGCTCCGGTTGGCCCTGTGGCGCAGTGCAGAGTTTGTCCTTTTACTGGGCCTGCCGTTTTTGGCGCTGTGGCTAGTCTTCCCGGTGCAGCGGGTTGCGGTGCTGATGTGGTGGGTGTGGCGTTTGGGCGTGGTGTATGCGCGCACGGCGAAGGCGCATTTCCGCTTTGCGGATACGTTGTTGGCTCCGCTGGGGCTGCCGCTGTTCTCCGGGCTGTTGTTGCGCAGTTGGCTGCAAAAAAATCTGCGGCGCAAGGTGGACTGGAAGGGCAGAAGCTACACGACGGCGTCGGCGAAGGCAGCGTCAGCTCATCCGGCAGGCCCAAGCCCATCTGCGCGCCCATAAGCGGATACCGCCGCCTATAGACCGCCTGTATCCACGCCTTTTTCCGCTAAAACAATTACACTGGAGGCACCTATGCTCTTGCTGACGCGCAAGGCCGAGTTCTCCGCAGCGCACTACTACTACGTGGATGCCTGGACGCCCGAGGAGAATTTGCGTCTGTTCGGCAAATGTGCCAACCGGAATGGGCACGGGCATAATTACACGCTGGAAGTGACGGTGGCAGGCGAGGTGGACCCCGTCTCTGGCTTTGTGATGGATTTGAAAGCGCTCAAAGATACGATGGAGCGCGAGGTGGTGCAGGTCTACGACCATCGGCATTTGAATCTGGAGGTGCCGGAGTTTCGCACCGCGCTGCCGACCACGGAGAATATCGCCGTGGCGATTTGGCGCAGGTTGCAGGGAAAAATCCACGGCGCACGCCTGCATCGGGTGCGCGTCTATGAGATGCCGGACCTGTTCGCCGACTATTACGGTGAGCCATGAAGGTTTACCTGTCACGCCGTTACCACTTCAGCGCCTCGCACCGCCTGCACAGCGATGCGTACACGCCAGAGCAGAACCGCGCGGCGTATGGAAAGTGCAACAACCCGCATGGGCATGGGCACAATTATGTGGTGCGCATTACCGTCAGCGGCCCGGTCGATCCGGTGACGGGCATGGTCTGTAACTTGGCGGAATTGGACGGTTTTGTGCGGCGCGTGATTTGTGAGCGCTTCGACCATAAGAATTTGAATCAGGATTCCGCGTTTGAAAAGCTGGTTCCAACTACGGAAAATCTTTGCCGGGAAATTCACCGGGTTGTAAAAAGCGGCTTTGCGCATGTGATGCTGGAGGATGTACGAGTGGACGAAACTTCCAACAATTCTTTTGAATATTCCGAGCGTGAGCGGCATCTAATATCCGTCTGCAAGTAAAGTTCAGCACGCACGACCGAACCAGTCTGAACCAAGTGAAGGAGAGCCAGGTGCGGTCAGCCGGGAAAAAGGAGATACACATGGCACAACCAGCTTTGATCCAGAAGCCAGCCCGGGATTTGCAGGATATTTCCACGCAAGAGCTTTACCGGGAGATGCTGTCACGCCTGGGAGAAGACCCCAACCGCGATGGATTGCTGCGCACGCCGGAGCGAATCGAAAAATCGCTGCAATTTTTGACCAAGGGCTATGGGGAAGACGCACGCAAGATTCTGCGCGGGGCGCTCTTCAACGTCGATTATGACGAGATGGTGATCGTCAAAGACGTGGAGGTCTTTTCGCTTTGCGAACACCACATGCTGCCGTTTTTTGGCAAGGTGCATGTGGCCTACATCCCCAAGGGCAAGGTGATTGGGCTGAGCAAAATTCCCCGCTTGGTGGAGGTTTTTGCACGCCGCCTGCAAGTGCAGGAGCGCCTGACGCGCCAGATTGCCGAGGCGATTGAGGATGCGATTCATCCGCAGGGCGTCGGTGTCGTTGTGGAGGCGCGCCACCTGTGCATGATGATGCGCGGCATCGAGAAGCAGCACTCCTCCACGGTGACATCCGCCATGCTGGGCGCTTTTCGTGAGCAGCAACAGACGCGCAATGAGTTCCTCTCTCTGGTGCGCCAGCGCGAGGCCAGCGGCATCTAAAATCAAAACTGGCTTTTTGTTTGCGGCGTGCCGTGCTGAACCCACGGCACGCTTTTCTATGGATGTACGGCTTTCTTCCGCATGAATGGACTGTTGATTCTCGACAAACCGCAGGGCTTCACCTCGCACGATGTGGTGGCGCGCGTGCGCAAGTTGACCGGCGAGCGTTCGATCGGCCACCTGGGAACGCTGGACCCGATGGCCACTGGCGTGTTACCGCTGCTGCTGGGCAAGTTCACGCGTCTGGCGCAATTCTTTGTACAGGATGGCAAGCGCTACACCGGCAGCATCTGCTTTGGACTTGCCACCGATACGTATGATGCCGAGGGAGAATGCGTTGGCGATGCGGTTGTGCCCGCGCTGACGCTGGAGCAAATCCGCGAACAAGCAGTCGGCTTACAAGGCTGGATTGAGCAGATGCCACCGCCGTATTCGGCAAAGAAAATTGCGGGCCAGCCCGCCTACAAGCTGGCCCGCGCGGGCGTGGCCGTTGATCTGCGCCCGGCGCGCATAGAAGTGCGGCGTCTGGATCTGCTGTTGTATGAGGCGCCGCTGGCGTACTTTGACATTGAGGTTTCCTCCGGCGGCTACATCCGCTCCATCGCGCACGACCTGGGGCAGCGGCTGGGATGTGGCGCACACTTGGCCAGCCTGCGTCGCGTGCAGGCCGGGGAGTGGATGATCGACCAGGCGGTGACACTTGACGATTTGGCAGCGTGGGCCGCAGCGGACACGCTGGCAGAGCACCTGCCGCATCCGCGCACGTTGTTGCCGCAGATGCCCGCTGTCACCGTGGACGCGATCACCGCCGGGCGCTTGCGCAATGGCATGGCTTGCAATCTGCCGGAGTTTAGCG